>NZ_BAAGZM010000041.1:0-15240 GCF_054778495.1 Hymenobacter agri | reverse complement strand
ACCCGGCCCGCCGATAGGCCAGCCGCCAGCTTGCGGTTGAGCACGGGGCTAATGGTGAAGCCCACCAGCCTATCCACGGCCCGGCGGCCCTCCTGGGCGTGCACCAGGTGCAGGTCCACCGTGGTGGGCGCAGCCAGCGCGGCCCTGATGGCCTTCTCGGTGATTTCCTGGAAGGCGATGCGCTTGGTTGTGCGCGGGTCGAGGCCCAGCACCTCGCAGAGGTGAAAGGCAATGGCCTCGCCTTCCCGGTCGGGGTCAGTGGCCAGGTACACGCCCTGGGAGCCGGCGGCTTTGGCCAGACGGCGCAGATTGGCCACCACGGCCTTCTTGTCGTCGCTGACGACGTATTTCAGGGCGTGGCCGTGCTCGCGGTCGATGCCAATGTCGCCCCCGCCCACGGGCAAATCCCGAATGTGGCCCACGGAGGCGGCCACCTCGTAATCGGGGCCCGCATAGCCCTTGATTTTCTTAATCTTGTTGGGGCTTTCGACGATAATAAGCTTCATGACTGGGTAGCTAGTACGCAGCGAAACTACCCAGCCCGATTAGCCCTCTGGAGAAAAAAGGATGAGTGGTAAAAAGTCGCGGGTGAAGTGCAGAAACTGGCTACGAATGGTAGTACAGCTGCTGCCTGAGCTAGGCGTTTGCTGACTAAAAGCTAGCTGGCGTCTGGCTGGTTCTTCTTGAAGCGCGGGCGGCCCAGCGCCGGCGCGGGCGGCTCCACGGGGTTGTCCATCTGTTTCTGGGCCAGCCTGGTCATGGTGAGCAGGTCGGACTTGGCCAGTTCGGCCACTTTCACCAGCTCATCCAGCGTAAAGCTGCCGGGCTTGGCCATGCGCACGTTCAGGGTGTTGTGCGAGATGCCGATGTGCCGGGCCGTGTCGCTGCGCATACCCAGGGCGTGAATGAGTTCGGCCAGCGAATTATAGGAACTTGGTTTAAGCATAGCCGGGGCTGCAAAGAGGTCTAACACGAGCAAAGATTAGTCAATTTTTGCAACATTACGGCCCCCGCCGCCCCGTAGTTCGGCTATTCAAAAAAGCTGGGTGCCTGGTAGCGGAGTATCTCCGCCCCGTCCGGCTCGGTGATGCGGTCGAGGTAAACCAGCACGTTGCCCTCGCGGGCCTGGCGCTCCTCGGCCCGCTGCCAGACAGCGTACAACTCGGCGTAGGGGAAAAAATTCATCTGGTCGAAGCCGCTGGCGAAGCCCTGCACCATTTCCTCCACCTGCTCGCGCTGCTCGTGGGAAACCTCGTTGTACACCCAGCGCAGGAACTCGTCCGAGTCGGCTGGCAGGTCGAAGTAGGCCACCGTCTGCGGCACGGTGTGGCTGCCCATGTAAAGCAACAGCTCCCAGAGCCGGTAGTGGCTTTTCTCGCGCTGCCAGTATTCCACGATGTCCCGGCGGCCGGTCCCCACGGTCTGCCCGCCAAACTTCATGGTGCCGGGGTCGGCTGCGAGCGCTTTGCGGAAGCCGTAGTCGGTGACCCAGTCCTTTTTTGTGAGGCTCTGAAAGTTGTACATGGGGCGTAGTCAGGGTTGGAGAGGCAAGTTAAGGCAAAGCCGAAACTGAAAAACCACTTTTTATAAGTGGCTATTCCGGCCTCGGGGCCTGTTGCGGGCTGTTCCATTCGCGGTAGGCGGTGGTGTGGCGGTCGGCCACGATGGCCAGGCGCTCGGGCTGGTCGTCGCGCTTTATCCAGATGTGCGAGCTGCCGCAGTGCACCTGGTAGCCGGGGCCCAGCAGCTGGCGGGCGGGCTCGGCGAACCCGCGCAGGTCGGCCGTATCGGGGGCAGCCTCGATAAGCTGCCGCAGCTGCTCCAGGCGCTGCGCTTCGGTGGAATCGGCCGGTTGTTGCTCAACGGCCAGATAGGCCAGCTGCGGGGCGAGAATCGGGCTATTCAGGGGGTGTTGAGCAGTCGGGGGCATGGCAAAAAGAACAAAAGGGAGAGAATGACTACTTCGTGGGCGGGCCGGGCCTAGCCAGTTCCCGGGCGAGCAACAGCACCTGAGCGTTGTGGAAGGCCTGGCCGAACACGCCGCGCTGGTAGTCACGGGCCAGCTGACCCACGTTGGCAAACTCGTAGCGCAGGCCCGTATCGCCTAAAGGCTGCAAAAACCGGTCGGCCTCCTCGGCGCTGAAGCCGCTCAGGTCGCGGCCGTCACTGAGCAGCAGCTGCACACCCGGGCGCTCGTGGCGGCCCCGCTCGTAGGTGGTGTAAATCAGGCCTACCGCCCGCTCCCGGGCGTAATACACGGCATCGCCAACAACTAAATCCTGGGCCTGGGGCATGGCATTGGGGTTAAAGAAGCAGGAGGGAAAACTGGCCGCCCTGGTCCTCACGGGTGGCCCGCAGCGCTTCGAGGCCGATGGGGCGCACGGCCCGCACTAGAGCACTGAGCACGTCGAAATCGGCCTGGGTATCGATGCGTAGCCCGAGCCGTTGGGCCACTTCGGCGGTCAGGCCGTCGCTGTCCAAGCCTTTGCCCAGCTGTTGCATCAGCATTTCCACGTCGGTAATGGCGGCGATAACCCGGCGGCGGTACTGGTTCCAGCCCGGGTGGATGATGGTGGGGGCTTCGCTGGCTTGCATCCGGCAGGCGCTAAAGGTGGGTATCATAGCCGGTGACCGAGGTGAAGAGGGCGGGCAAATCCTCCCCGTACACCATTTCAAACGTCTGCTGGTTGGTGATAACCGGCTCCCAGTCGACCAGCTTCTGGTGGTAAAACTCCACTTTGTAGGTGTCAGTGGGCATGAGCGTAATTTTCAGCCGGTTCACCTGGGCTTGGTTGCGGCGCAGGTCCATGCGTAGCCAGGGGTTCGGGTTGCTGGCCGTCCGGCCGGCGGCCATGAGCTTGTCGGCCCCGGTCATTACCAGGAAGCGGCGGCCTCCCAGCTGTGACAAGATGGTGTAAGCTTCCTCTACGACTTCGGGTTTGGTGCTCATAAACGGCTTTTTTAATGCGTTGCTGATACATATTAAACGTAAAATCAAATTTTAATGTTTCAATTTTATTTAAATTATATTGTCAATTATTGAATAATTAGAGGTGTAAGGAGGCTCTCTGAATAGCTTTTTCCCTCTCGTTTTTCCGGAAATCCACTGTGGTACTGGCCACCGGCCTGGTGCTTACGTGCTCAACCGGCCCTGCCCCGCTGCTTCTAACCCCTGGTCTATGCTATCTTGAGCAGAGCTTTAGTGGCCTGCTGCCTGTCTTTGCTCTGGGAACAGCCTAGTTGATGCCCCGCGAGTATGTCCACGTGGCTCATACTCGTCTTGGGACTTGATATGGGCCTGAAAAAGTGGAACTCCTGTCACGCAAGGAAAGCAGGCTGCTGGTAAAGTCCGGAATATCTTCGTCTATGGCGTTTAAACAGCACTTTTGGCTTATAAAACCTTTCCCTTAGCATAGTAAAAGCTGGGCGAAAAGCTGAGTAAATGCTTGCAACCGGCTTATAAAACCTTTCTTTTAGCTTGCTCAAAGGTTAGTGAAAGCCTATTAGTGGGCTTATAAAACCTTTCCTTTGGAATCCGGTCCGCGTCTGATGCCCTAGATGCGCCGAAATTTGCGGCTGTGAGTAACGCCTCAATGAGGTGGCAACAGACTTATAAAACCTTTCCTTTCGTCATCGTTAGCTCTTTTAGGTAGTTGATACACTTACAGCGGGTTGGAAGGCGTGACAGAAAGGTTATTTAGAGGATAAAGTGGGTATCCTGCGTTCATATTACATTTTATATTAGTAAAGTGCAATCACTGTTTTTTATGAGTGCCCATCCCCTTTTGTTGTTCTCTGTTTTG
The DNA here is from genome assembly GCF_054778495.1 of Hymenobacter agri. NCBI lineage: Bacteria > Pseudomonadati > Bacteroidota > Cytophagia > Cytophagales > Hymenobacteraceae > Hymenobacter > Hymenobacter agri. The sequence continues at coordinate 11,437 of NZ_BAAGZM010000041.1, read as the reverse complement.
AGTTTCCGGGCTCCCTGACGTTATACCTTCTAAATGCCTTTTTTTGTCTTCATCACAAGCTTGTGAGATTTGTTAGTTATTTGTCTTATTTGTAGGGCTTGTAACGTGTTGATTTTCACCTGCTAGGAAGGTACTTAGGAAAGGTTTTATAAGTTAAAGGAAAGGTTTTATAAGTCTAAAGGGAAGGGATTATAAGCGAAGGGAAAGGTTTCATAAGTCCAGTGGAAAGGTTTTATAAGTGAAAAGAAAGAACCTAAAGGGAAAACTTTCTTTTGAGCTTTCCTTTTGTTTTCCACTTGTTATCTTCGCCTATACTACCGCCTTCCCACCCCTATGCAAGTTCTTGACAATGCGGCTACTATAGCCAATTCCACTGGCCTCGAAATCCGGCAGCACAATGCCATTACGACGGCGCGCTACGAGATGACGGCCTGCGAGATGGACATTGTGTTCTATCTGCTCTCGTTGCTGAAGAAGGAAGACCGCATCGGCACCTTCTACCGGGTGAAAGTGCTGGACCTGCAGCACCTAACGGGTCGGCAGTGGAACTACCAGCAGTTCCTGGAGGCCACTTCGGCGCTGCGAACTCGGGAATACGTGATTGAGGATAACAAGCGCATCCTGCAGGTCGGCCTGCTGGCCTCGGCCGAGTACATGAAGGGCGAGGGTGTTATTGAGTTGGAAATTTCGGAGAAGATTCGACCCTATCTTATTGACTTAAAGCGCAACTTCACCTCGTTTCGCCTGCAGGCGGCCTTCAGCTTGAGCAGCAAGTACGCCAAGCGCATCTACCAGATTGCTTCGCAGTGGAAGGACAAAGCCGAAACCCGCACTTTCAGCCTGCACGACTTGAAGGTGATGCTGGCACTGAAAGACCCCAAGGGGGTCGAGCCGGAGCAGTACACCAAGGTCTCCATGTTTCAGAAGTACGTGCTTGACGTGGCCGTTACGCAAATCAATCAGAACACGGACCTGCACATCGGCTACGAACTCATCAAGAAGGGCCGTTCCTTTGAGAGTATCCGCTTTCAAATCAAGCAGCAGGAGCCTCACCAGTTGCCTCTGCCATTTGAGCAGCCCCTGGATGACTCCCGGCTGCAGATGGCACGGCAGCGGCTGGCGGAACTCGATATCCGGGACATCCGGCTGATTGAGCAGATTCTGAGCGAAGCCCGCATGGTCGATGAGCTTTTCTCCTTCTGCTACAAACTCAAAACCGGGAAGATGAAGGCTTCTACTAACCCTGGGGGCTTGTTTTTGACCGTAGTGGGACTGCGTAAAGCACAGGCTGCACCGGCTAAAAAGTAACCTCGACAGTATAATTTTTAGTACAAAGGAGGTGAGGGTTTGTTAAGCTTATTATTGGGTGTTCTCAACAGTAGAAAAAGGTACAAATTCTGAATGTTTTTGTGCTTTTTTATGCTGACAACGGGCGTTTTATCAACTTGGTACTGTTGAGTTAATTCTTCTTGACCGGAGCTAGTATCAGCCCCGGCTCGGAGTACTGCTTCCTGCGTGCGTAGCAGCACTAGATTCCCACTGGCGGTGGCCGCGATGCCTGCCACGAAGCTGCACTTTTTGAAATAGGACGCCCCGGCAAAAGGCCCGCAACGCCACGTACGCACTGGGCAGCCCCCGCTGATTCAGTGACCTACCGACACCGGCAGCTACCAGCCGGGATGGGAGTTTGCCCCTCGCCGTGAACCTTTCCGCCGGCCAGCATCTTGATACTCATTGGACCCAGCCGCAGCGCCAAGTGCCAGGGGTGGGTTCTTCCTCGTTTAGAAACCAAAACAAGTAGTAGCGTTACCGCATGAGACAGCTCAAAATCAGTAAGCAGATTACCAACCGCGAAAGCCAGTCCCTGGATAAGTACCTCCAGGAAATTGGCAAAGTGAGCCTGGTATCGATAGACGAGGAAGTAGAACTCGCCCAGCGCATCCGCGAGGGCGACCAGATGGCCCTTGAAAAGCTGACCAAAGCCAACCTGCGTTTCGTCGTTTCGGTATCCAAGCAGTACCAGAACCAGGGCCTGACCTTGGGCGACCTCATCAACGAGGGCAACCTGGGGCTGATTAAAGCAGCCAAGCGCTTCGATGAGACGAAGGGCTTCAAGTTTATTTCCTACGCCGTGTGGTGGATTCGCCAGAGCATCCTGCAGGCCCTGGCCGAGCAGAGCCGCATCGTGCGCCTGCCCCTGAATCGGGTGGGCTCGCTCAACAAAATCAGCCGCTCGTTCTCCGAACTGGAGCAGAAGTTCGAGCGCGAGCCCTCGCCCGACGAGATTGCCGAGCTGCTGGAGCTGAGCACCTCCGAAGTAGCGGACACGTTAAAAATCGGGGGGCGCCACGTCTCGATGGATGCCCCCTTCGTGCAGGGCGAAGAAAACCGTCTGCTCGACGTGATGGCGAATGAGGACGTGGAAAGCCCCGATGCCGGCCTGCTGAACGATTCCTTGCGTCGGGAGGTTCAGCGGGCCCTATCCACCTTAACCCTGCGCGAGGCGGACGTCTTGACGCTCCACTTCGGGCTGAATGGGCACGCGGCACGGACGCTGGAAGAAATCGCGGAGCAGTTTAGCCTGACTCGGGAGCGGGTGCGGCAGGTTAAGGAAAAGGCCATTCGTCGCCTCAAGCACACTACGCGCTCAACGGCCCTGAAACCGTACTTGGGCTAAGGACAGGAGTTTTGAATAGCCTGTTCCATTCATCATCGGAACCGCTGATTGTTCGGGAATCCTTGGGCTAAATGGGTCATTTGAGCCAGTATATGGCCATATTATTTCGCTTGCTATACCTTTACCAGGTATGAGCACATTCAATCGTGAGCAAAACCGTTGGGGCTGCGACTTGGGCGACGCATGCATTCGCGGCGTTATTCTAAAGTCGGCACAAGAGCCTGAAGTCATCTATTCCATGCAGCTGCCCACCGAGTCGGAGCAGGGTTACGAGCATGTGCTGGGAAGGGTGAAGCTGGTCGTTTCGGCGATGCAAGCAGCAGCTGGCTACGCCCCTATCCACCTCGGCGTAGCTACCCCCGGAACCTTGGTGCCCCGCACCGGACTGCTGAAAAACACCAATGTAAACTGCCTTGAAAACCGTCCGCTGGCCGCCGACTTAGCGGCCCAGCTAGGGGTGGAAATCACCACCTGCAACGATGCCAACTGTCTGGCGCTGGCCGAAACCCGCGCCGGCGTGGTAGCCGCGCGCTACCCGGACGCCAAAATCGTGTTTGGCATTCTCATGGACCGGGGCATTGGGGGGGGCCTCATCATGAGCGGGCAGGTAGTGCGCGGCAACAACGGCATTACCGGCGAGTGGGGCCACATCTACCTCAACCCGGCCGAGCCCCGTCCCTGCTTCTGCGGCAAGCGGGGCTGCATTGAAAGCATTTTGTCGGTGCCGGCGCTGGAGCGTTTCTATGCCGATATCTGCGGCACGGTGCGGCCGCTGCCCGAAATCATTGCCCGCGTCGAGGCCGGCGACACGGCCGCCCGCGCCACCTTGCTGCGGCTCACGAATTTCTTCGGCCACGCCCTGAGCATTCTGGTCAATGTACTCGACCCGGATGTTATCGTTATCGGGGGGCTAACGAGTTCGGTCAGCCAGCTTTACACGGAAGGTCCTCGCGTCATTGCCTCCTATGTTATCGACCACCATTTCGAAACCCCGGTCGTGCGGGCCGAGCTGGGCGAGCAGTCGGCCGCCGTGGGGGCGGCTTTGCTGCGGGCATAGGCACTGTTTCGAGGCTAATTCAAAGAGTATCCCGGCGGCCTATGTATGATGAGGCATTAGCAGCCAGTGCCATTTTATCAGTGTCTTCGTTGTCTCTTTCATGTATCAGCTTCAGTTTAACGCGGCCGACCGGGTTCCCAAAGTCAAGCAGATTGTCCAGTCCGTCATCAGCGACATTGAGCGGGGCGTACTGAAAAACGGCAACCAATTACCAAGCATCAGCGAGCTGAGCGAGCAGTACTACATTGCCCGCGATACCGTGGAGCGCGCTTACCGCGAGCTACGCGAGCGGGGCTTCATCACGTCGGTGCAGGGCAAGGGATACTACATTAATTCCAAGGATTCGGCCCGGATTAAGATTCTGCTGCTCTTCAACCGGATGAACTCCTATAACCGAGAGATTTATAACGCCTTTCTGGAAGCCTTGCAGGGCAAGGCCTCGGTTGAGCTGCAGATATTTCACTACGATGCCGGCCTGTTCCACGAGATTGTGGAGCGCAACCTGGGCAAGTACAACTACTACGTGGTGATGCCGCATTTCGCGATGGAAGCCAGCGAATCGACTTTTCTGACCACGCTCAACCTTATTCCGGAAGACGAGCTGGTGCTGCTCGACAAGGACATTCCCGAGCTGAAGCACGACTGCCTGCGGGTGGTGCAGGACTTTGAGCGCGACGTGTACCAGGCCCTGCACGGCCTGAGCGACCTGCTGGCCAACTACCCCCGCATGGTGCTCGTGCAGTCGCCCGACAACGGCTATCCACCCGAAATTGCGCGCGGGTTTCGGTCTTATTGCATCCAGAAAGAAAAGGAGCTGCACATCCGCGAGAGTGCCCAGGATGAGGTGCTCGAACCCGGCACCTGCTACTTCGTTATCCGCGAAACCGATTTGGTGGTGCTCATGAAGCGCATCCGGCAGCTGGGCTTTCTGGTCGGCCGCAACATCGGCGTGCTGACATTCAATGAAACACCCCTCAAAGACTTGCTGAATCTGACGGTGCTCACCACCGAATTTCAGCAGATGGGGCAATCGGCCGGCCGCCTGCTGCTGGAGAAGCATCGCGGCAAAATAAAGAATCCTTTCTCCACCATTCGCCGGCACTCGCTATAGCGCAACGAGTCGGGAGAGTTCAGAAAAGTTAATAGGTGCGCAGGTTTTAGCTTTGAATCTTGGCTACGACGTTATGAAAAATGCCCTCAAAAAGAAGCCGATTTATGCGGTGTTCGACATCGGCAAAACCAATAAGAAGCTGATTCTCTTCGACGAGGAGCGGCAGATTATCAGCGAGCACCTCCACGTCTGTACCGACGCCTACGACGAGGACGGCTACGCTTGCGACCACCTGCCCCGCCTCGCGCAGTGGGTGCAGGACCATTGGCAGGCCCTGCGGCAAAACCCCGACTACGTCATCAAGGGCGTGAATTTTACGTCCTACGGCTCTGCCTGGGTGCACCTCGATGCCGAAGGCGAGGCCCTGCTGCCGCTCTACAGCTACCAGCGCCCCCTGCCGGAAGTATATACCCGGCAATTTTTCGCCGAGTTGGGGCAGTCACCTGAAGAGTTTGCTCTGGCCACCCGCTCGCCCAACCTGGGCATGCTCAACGCCGGCCTGCAGCTCTATTGGCTCAAGCACAGCCAGCCCAAAAAATATGCCCGCATTCACACCTCTATGTACCTGGCGCAATACCTTTCGTACCTGATTTCAGGCGACAAGTACAGCGACTATTCCTCGGTAGGCTGCCACACGGCTCTTTGGGATTTTGACCGGCAGGACTACCATGATTGGGTGTACCGCGAAGGCATCGACGAGAAGCTGGCCCCGCTCATTAAAGACTCCGTGTCGACCGTGGCCGACGGCATTCTCATCGGCGTGGGCATGCACGACAGCTCGGCGGCCCTCGTTACCCACCTGTTTGAGGAAGAAGAGCCGTTTGTGCTGGTGGCTACCGGCACCTGGTGCGTGGTCTACAATCCGTTTCACGAACCGGCCCTTACCTCCGAATTACTAGCCCAGGGCTGCGTCAACTACATGTCGCCCAAAGGAGAGCCCCGGCTGGCCGCGCGCCTGCCGCTGGGCCAGGAGCATGATTTTCAGGTAAAGCGCATTGCGCAACATTTCCAGGTGCCACCCGACTTTTACCAAGCGTTGGAACTGGCCTGGCCCGTGGCCCAGCTCACGGACACGTTCCCGCTGACCTGGCCGAGCACGCTGCCGCAGCCGGGCGAGGAGGCTGCCGCCAACTGGTCGCTCAATAAATTTGCCACGGCCGCGGCGGCCTACCAACACCTGATGTACGCGCTGGTCAACCGGCTGCAAACGGCCATTGCCGCCGTGCGGCAGGCCGAAGAGGTTATTCTGGTGGACGGCGGCTTTGCGCGCAACCCGCTGTTTATGCAGAACCTGAGCCGCTGCTACCCCGATGTGCAGATTCGGACGCTGGAGGTGCCGCAGGCCACGGCCATTGGGGCGCTCATCCACCTGGAGCAGGGCGAGGCGCGCAAGAAGACGCAACCGCTGTTTGGATGAGTTTTGGGCGTAAAGCCGTACTGGCTGGCTTCGTCAGGGGGGTTCAGGAAGGCGCAGGAATGGGCGGCTGGTAGTTTCGCCTACCTAACGTTTCCCACCTCCATGTTACGAAGTTTTTTTGCAGCGGCCGGCTGGCGTAGCGGCTTGCTGCTGAGCCTGCTACCCCTGGCTAGCCCGGCCCTGGCCCAAACGCCCGCCGCCCTGCCGGGCACCCAAACCGTGCTGCGCTCGCCCGATGGCAAGCTGACCATGACGGTGTACCAGCGCGAAACCGCGCCCGGTAAGCGGCGCTTGTTTTACCACGTGGAGCGGGGGCAGCAGCCGGTAGTGCTGGAGTCGGGCCTGGACATTCAGGTGGACAACCACGTATTTGAGCACGCCATGGCCCTGCCCGTGGACCAGCACGCCGACTGGAGCGAAAACCTGACGGTGAAGGCCACCCAAACCCTCAGCAAAGACACCACCTGGACGCCCGTGTACGGCGAGCGCAGCCAGATTCGGGACCACTACAACCAAGCCGAAATTCAGTTAGCCAAGGGTGACAACCCCGACTACCGGGTGAGCCTGCAAGTGCGCGCCTACGACGAAGGCGTGGCTTTCCGCTACTTCTTTCCCGAGCACCCCAAGGGCATCTACTACCGGGTGATGAGCGAAAACGACGAGTTTACGCTGCCTGAAGGCACCAAAGCCTACTACACGGCCTGGGCGCAGGGCAAGTACGAGGCCCTGCCGCTCAGCAACTGGCCCGAGCCGGCCGAGCGGCCCCTCACCGTGGCCCTACCGGGTGGCCTCTACGCCAGCCTTTGCGAAGCTGGCCTGACCGACTACGCCATGACCAAGTTCAAGCTCAGCCCCACCAAGCCCAACACGGTGGTGACGTCGCTCTACGAGAGCGTGGACCTGATTTCGCCCGTGGGCACGCCCTGGCGCGCCGTCATCGTGGCCGATAAGCCCGGCGGGCTGCTGGAGCGCAACGACCTGCTGCTGAACCTGAACCCGCCCACCAAGCTCAAGGATACGAGCTGGATTAAGCCGGGCAAAATCATGCGGGAGATGACCCTGACCACGCAGGGCGCGAAGGACAACATCGACTTTGCCGCCGCCCACGGGATGCAGTATATTTTGTTCGACTGGAAGTGGTACGGGCCGGCGTTTTCGTTTTCGTCGGATGTGACCAAGATGGTGGCGCCCATCGATATGCCGGCCGTTATTCAGTACGGCAAGGAAAAAGGTATCGGGGTGTGGCTGTATGTGAACCAGCAGGGGCTGCTGGCCCAGATGCGCGAGCTGGCCCCCGTGTATAAAAAATGGGGCGTGAAAGGCATCAAGTTCGGCTTCGTGCAGGTGGGTTCGCACCGCTGGACCACCTGGCTGACCGAGGCCGTGCAGGTGGCGATGGACAACGACCTGATGGTGAACATCCACGACGAGTACCGGCCCACCGGCACCAGCCGCACCTACCCCAACGTGATGACCCAGGAGGGCATCCGGGGCAACGAGGAATTCCCGGACGCCACCCACAACACGGTGCTGCCCTTCACGCGCTTCGTGGCCGGGGCCGGCGACTATACAATTTGCTACTACGACAAGCGCCTGAAAACCACCCACGCCCACCAGCTGGCCCTAGCCGCCGTGTACTACAGCCCCATCCAGACGCTGTTTTGGTACGACAAGCCCAGCGCCTACCACTGCGAGCCGGAGATTGAGTTTTTCGAGAAAGTGCCCACCACCTGGGACGAAACCCGCGTGGTGCAGGGCGAAATCGGGCAGTATGTGACCGTGGCCCGCCGCAAAGGCAAAGATTGGTTTGTGGGCACCATCACCAACAACGACGGCCGCACCCTCAAGCTGCCGCTCAACTTCTTGCCCAAAGGCCAGACCTATACCGCCAGCATCTACGCCGACGACCCTAGCCAGCCCACTGCGACCAAAGTCGGCATCAAGCGCCAGCGCGTGAAAGCCGGCCAGGTGCTCGACATGAAGCTGTTGCCCTCGGGCGGCCAGGCCATCTGGCTGACGCCGGGGAAGTAATACTTGTTCTGCCCGTTCGTCATGCTGAGCGGAGTGCAGCGGAGTCGAAGCATCTCTACCGCTTCGTTGTAGAGGCATTGATTATTACTGAGGTAGAGATGCTTCGACTCCGATGCACTGCGCTCAGCATGACATCCATATTCTAACGTCATTACCTATCCACTTGAAACAGTCCCTTTTTACTGCCGCCCTGCTCCTGGTCGCCGCCTCGCCGGTCTGGGCGCAGGCCCCTAAAACCTATCAAGCCACCTCACCTGACAAGCAAACCCGGCTCGAAGTGGCCGTGGATGCACAGGGCCACTTGCAGTACCGCACCTGGGCGGGTGGGCGCGAAGTGGTGCGCTGGTCGGCACTGGGCTTTGAGGTGAATGGCACAACTGCCGGCACCAACACCACCGTGCAGGGCAGCACGCAAAAGGCCGTGAATGCTCCCTTTGCCTGGCCGCTGGGCGAAGACGACACTATCGGCAACCAGTACCAGGAACTGGACCTTAGCTTGAAATCGGGCACGGTGCAATTTCAGCTGCTGGCCCGCGTGTACGATGGCAGCGTGACCCTACGCTACGTGCTGCCCGCGCAGGCGGGGCTGGCTAGCCCGGCCCGCCTGACCAAGGAGAATACCTCGTTCAACCTCGCCGACGCCTACACCATCTACCAGTACCACCAGGAATCGGTGTTCAAGCCGACCCGGCTCGACTCGCTGGCCGGCACCTGCGATTTTCCGGCCACGCTGGCGGGGGCTAAAAACTACCTGAGCATCGGGGAGGCTGAAAATGCGGGTTACACCAAGGCCGAGCTGGGCCGGAGCACTGCACCCAACAGCCTGACCGTAAATTTTGTGCACGACAAGGAGGTGCTGGCCGCGCTGCCGTTTCAGTCGCCCTGGCGCACCATCAGCTGCGCTACGTCGGCCATCGGGCTACACCAGTTTAGTTCCCTGAACCTCAAGCTGAACCCGGCCGCGCCGGGCGGCGTGCCAGCCAGCTTGCAGCCAGGTAAGGTGATGCGCGCCCAGCTCAACACCCAGAGCGGCCTCGACTGCGTGGACCTGGCCGCGCGCCTGAACATGCGCTACATCCTGTTCGATGCCGGCTGGTACGGGCCGGAGCGGGCGCTGACCTCGGACCCGGCCGTGGTGATTCCCGAAATAGACCTGCCTAGGGTCATTGCCTACGGCAAGGGCAAGGGCATTGGCGTTCTGCTGTACGTCAACTACATCGGGCTGCAAAACCACCTCGATACCATCCTGCCGCTGTACAAGCAATGGGGCGTGGCGGGGTTGAAATTCGGCTTCGTGGACGGGCTCTCGCAGAAGGGCCTCACCTGGCTGGCCGGGGCCATCAAAAAGGTGAACGATGCGGGGCTGGTGCTCAACATCCACGACAACTACAAGCCCACCGGCCTGAGCCGCACCTACCCGGCCCTGTTTACGCAGGAGGGCATCCGGGGCGACGAAAACAGCCCCGACGCCTTCCACACCACCACGCTACCCTTCACGCGCTTCCTGGCCGGCCCGGCCGATTTCACCTTCTGCTACCCCAATCCCAAGGCCAGCTTCAGCAAAAACCTGAAAGTGAGCAAGGCCCAGCAGCTGGCCCTCACAGTGGTGTATTTCAGCCCTTTGCAGGCGCTGTTCTGGTACGGCCGGCCACTGGACTACACCAACGACTCGGAAATTGAGTTCTTCAAGTACGTGCCCACCGTCTGGAACGAAACGCACTACCTGGCCGGTGAAATCGGCAAGAACATCAGCGTGGCGCGTCGCTCGGGCCGCACCTGGTTTGTGGGCAGCGCGGCTGGTTTACAGGCGTGGTCGGGGCCGTTGAAGCTCGATTTTTTGAAGAAAAACACCGCCTACACCGCCACCCTTTTTGAGGACGACGGCAAGGGCGGCCTCGCCCGTCGCACCCTGCAAGCCAAGCGCGGCGACACGTTGCCCATTAGCCTGCAAGCAGCCGGGGGCCAAGCCATTATGCTCGAAGAAACGAAATGAACGATTTGCTGAAAACTTCCGCGCTCGCCCTACTGTTGGCCCTGGCCGGTCCGGCCACCGTGCGCGCGCAGGGCTTTGTACACCCCGGCCTGCTGCACAGCCAAGAAGACCTAGCGCGCATGAAGCGCGCCATTGCCGCCCACGAAGAGCCTACGTTCGGCGGCTACGAGGTATTTCGGCAAAACGAGGCTTCGCAGGCCATCTACGCGGCCAAAGGTCCGCTGGCCGCCGTGAGCCGCAACCCCACCGTGGGCGCGGGCGACTACGACGCCGACGCCAACGCCGCCCACCAGAACGCCCTGATGTGGTGCCTGACCGGCGACCACGCCTACGCCGACAAGGCCATTGCCCTGGTGAATGCCTGGAGCCGCACGCTCACCAGCATCGGCGGGCGCGACGCCGTGCTGATGGCCGGCCTGGGGCCATTTAAGATGGTGCAGGCGGCCGAACTGCTACGCTATTCCAACGCGGGCTGGGCCCCGGCCGACATTCAGAAGACGGAGCAGCACTTCCGGACGGTGATTTACCCCGTGCTGCGCGAATACGCGCCCTTTGCCAACGGCAACTGGGAGGCGGCGGCCCTGAAAACGGTGATGGCCATCGGCATTTTCTGCAACGACCGGCCCATGTACGAAGACGCCCTGCGCTACTATGTGAACGGCTGGGGCGACGGCCGCCTCACGCACTACGTCATCAACGAAACCGGCCAGGGCCAGGAAAGCGGCCGCGACCAGGCCCACGCCCAGCTTGGCATCGGGATGCTGGCCGAATGCAGCGAAATGGCCTGGCACCAGGGACTTGACCTCTACGGCTACGCCGAAAACCGCCTGCTCAAGGGCTTCGAGTACGCCGCCAAGTACAACCTAGGGCACGACGATGTGCCCTTCGTGACGACCCTCGACCGCACCGGCAAATACTTCCACCAGCAGATTTCGACCAAAGCCCGGGGCGAGCTGCGCCCGCTCTACGAGCAGGTGTACAACCACTACGTGCACCGCCGGGGCCTGCCCGCGCCCTACACCCAGCAGGCCGCCGAGAAGCTACGCCCCGAAGGACCCGGCCGGCCCGGCGCCGACCACCCCGGCTTCGGCACCCTGTTCTACACCCGCCCGGCTGAAGACCCTAGGGCCGCCCCCACCGCTAAGCCGCTG
>NZ_BAAGZM010000040.1:0-15356 GCF_054778495.1 Hymenobacter agri | reverse complement strand
GGCGGCCGCTTCCCAAGCCCTGCCCGAGGTGGCCAGCCGCTACCCGGCCACCACGCTGGGCCTGGGCCTGGGCTGGGGTGCCCCCTACGGCTGGGGCATTGAGCTAAGCCACATGGTAACGACCCGGCTTGATGTGAACGGCGGGCTGGGCTTCACCATCACCGGGGGCAAGTTTGGCATCGGCACGCGCTACTTCTTTCATCCCGAGCGGAAGGTGTCGGCCTTTGTAGGCGGAAACCTGGTGTACAGCACGGGCCTGCGCGACGTGCGCATCACCACCAAGAGCACTTCTACCAACGGTGGCAGCACCTACTACAACACGGGCGACGACGCCCGGGTGAGCTACTTGGCCACGCCGCTGGTGCACGGGCGCGTCGGCGTGCGCTGGCAGCCCATCCGGCGGTTTGGCACGCTGGGCGCGGTGGGCTATGGCGTGGCGCTCGTCCGCGACCCGTACGAGTACACGTCGGGTAGCTACAACCCTTCGGCGCGCGACTTCGCGCGGCTGCTCTCGCCCGGCGGGGTAGAAATTTCCTACGGCATCGCCTTTGGCCTGAATTAGGCAGCGGCGGCCGGCACCCAAGCAGGCAGGGCCAGCTGGCTACACTACTTCTTCGCCCTGCGGCTCGGGGGCCGCATCGGTGGCGGGCTGGTGGCCGGTGGGCGTATCGATGGGCAGGCGCAGCAGGTAGGCCAAGGCCGCCAGCACGCACAGCAGGCTCAGGCCGTGCACGTAGGGCAGGTGGGCAGCCTGGTTGGCGAAAATCCAGCCCGCCGCCAGCGCGCCCAAGCCAATACCGGCTTCGAGGGCGATGTACATGGTGGCCACGGCCCGGCCCCGGCGCAGCTCGTCGCTCAGGTCGATGGTCCAGGCGTAGAGCGTGGGCGAGTTCAGCCCCGTGCCCAGCCCAAACACCACTGCGCCCAGCAGAAAGCCCGGTACCGAGGGCGTAAACACCAGAATGGCCAGCCCCGTGCCCAGCAGCGCCGTCGACCAGCGCAGCACCCGCACTCGCCCGTAGGTGTCCGACGACTTGCCCGCCACCAGCCGCACGGCCAGCGAGGCAATGGTGTAGCACAGGTAAAACCAGCCCTTGCTCGTGCCCGTGAGGCCCAGCAGCCGGCTCTGGTCGGGTATCACCGTAAGCACGGCCCCGAACGGAAACAAACACAGCAGCGTGCACAGTGCCGCCGGCAGCACCCGCGGCTCCAGCACCTCGCCCCAGTTCAGCTTCAGCAGCCCGAAGCGGAATTTCTCGCGCTGGGCCACCGGCAGCGTTTCGGTGAGCGTGCCCTGCACCAGCACCGAGAGCAGCGCCGCCGCGCTCGAGCAATAAAACATGGTGTTCAGCGAGAAGTGCGTGGCCACCCACGAGCCGAAGGCTGGCCCGGCGGCCATGCCCAGGCTGCCCGTCACGCCGAGCAGGCCCATGGCCTCGCCGCGGCGCTCCACGGGCACGATGTCGGCAATGAAGGCGGCCGTGCCCGTGGGCTTGAAGCCCGTGCTGAAGCCGTGCAGCAGCCGCAGCCCCAGAAAGCCCGTCACGGTAAGAGCCCAGGGGTACACGAAGCCGCACACGAAACACACCAGCGAGCCAAACACCATCACCGGAATGCGGCCCACGGTATCGGCCAGCTTGCCCGAAAACGGCCGGCTGAGCCCCGCCGTGAGCGTGAACAGCGCAATGATGAAGCCCTTGTACTCGCCCCCGCCCAGCCGGGTGAGGTGGTCGGGCAGCTCGGGCAGCAGCAGGTTGAAGCTGAGAAAAAACAGGAACGACGACAGGCACATCAGCCAGAACCCTAAAGAATAGGTGCGGGTGGCTGTGGTTTGTGATAAAGTGGGTTTAGCGACGCTCAAGGTGCTTTTTTGAATTTGATGTAATCCAGAGTAATCCAGATTACTCCTGCGTTTGCCACCCTTTTATGCCACCTTTTTGCGGGCCGTGCGGCGATACCAGTCCAGCAGCTCGGCCTCGTTGATGCCGAGGTAGTGATTAAAGCTCGACTCGGTCTGGTGGCCGGTCGTCATCATCACCTGCGAGCGCGGGACGCCCTGGGCCACCTTCAGCGTGGCGAAGGTTTTGCGGCCCAGGTGGTACTGCAGCGCGACCCGCTCGATGCCGGCCAGCGCTTGCACGTGGGGGAGGTAAAGGTACGGATAGTTGATGCGGGGCAGGCAGAGCTTGGGGTCGACCCCGGCGTAGGCGCGCAGCAACGCGGCCGGCTTGAACACGTCGTCGTCGACCAGGGGGATGATGCAGGTCACCCCCGTTTTGCTGGCTTTTACCCGCGCTACGTCGCCGTGCAGATGGGCCGGGCGCAGGGTGTCGGCATCGCCGATGCGCAGGGCCGTGTAGGTGCAGAGCAGGAACTTGTCGCGGGTCAGGCGCAGGCGCCGGTGGTGCTCCTCGGTCGTAATCATCCGGCGGATGCCGGCCGTGGGCTGCTCGGGGAAGTGCGCGCGCACGTAGGCCCACACGGCCGGGCTGTCGATGTCGATGCCGGCGATGGCGCGCACCTCGTCCTCGGTGAGCGAGTCGACGAACACCTGGTGCTCGATGGGCTTGAGCTCCTCGCGGAAGCGGCGGTACACGGGATGGCCCTCGTACACGGCCCAAATCAGAAACGCGCGCACCAGGCCCAGGTAGTGGTTGTAGGTGCCGGGGCCGCGCTGCAGCTGGCCGAGGACGAAGTTGCGGAAGCCCTCGTTGAAGCGCGCATCGAAGCTGGCGTAGGTGAGCGGCAGTGGGCTCACCTTGGCGTAGGCCGCCAGGTCGGCCGCGGCGCGGCGGTGGTTGTGCACCACCTTCTTGTTGATGAGGCGCCCGGTGCGGCGCGAGACGCGGGCGGCCACTACGGTTTCGACCCAGTGGGCCATCTCCTCGGCCACGGTGCGCGGTACCGGCGCCGGCAACTCCGGAAGTGGGGGGAGGGCATTGGGGCCGGCAGCCAGCTCGAGGTAGCGGCGCTCAATCTCGGTTTTCATCGCGGCCTTGTCCAGCGTCCGGCCGGCCATCGTGGCCGCGTGCTCAGCCGCGGTGGCCGCATCGGCGTAGCGGTCAAGAATGGTATTGACGTCGTCGAGGTAGGTGTTAGGCTTGGCCTTGGTGCGGCCGCGCTTGGCGTCCCAGTCCTTGGGCTGCACCTTCTGGCCACTGCTCAGGCGCAGGCGCTGACCTGCCCAGCAGAAGGTGAGTTGAATGCGAGCGAGGCCTTTTTTGCCGGCCCGCTCAGCGAGAAGTTGGCGGGTTACTTCCATTGGCCCGCAAAGTAAGAATCAAGGAGGTCATGATAGAATTCACGCAGCCAATGCCCGCCATTCCACCTTTTGCGCTACCTTCCCGAAACTGCTCCACTCCACATCTCTCTACTTTACATGTCAGCTTACGACTTCGAAAACCTTGACGATAAAAAATTTGAGCAACTGGCTAATGCACTCTGTGCTGAGTATGTAGCCAGAGGTACATCCATATTTGGCTCAGGTACGGATGGGGGACGTGAAGCTACTTATCAGGGGAAGATGAAGTACCCATTAGATGAGGAACCTTGGGATGGGTATCTAGTGGTGCAGTGTAAGCAGAAGGAAAGGCTGAGTGGGTCACTTAAAACTGATGCTGATTGGGCTATTGCTCAGCTCGATGCTGAAATGGATATGTACCAATCGGCAGTTGTGCCTCGAAAAAGGCCAGAGTATTTCTTGTTTATAACGAACGTCGAGCTCTCGGCTAAGCTCAACACGGGCGGGAAAGATAGATTTAAGCGTCGACTGGCCCACTGGGTGAAGGAATTGAAAATGAAAGGGGCCGACGTATGGGACCGGGATAAGCTGGGAAATTTACTTGATACGAATAGGCAGATAGCTGAAGGGTTTGGATTCCTGCACGCCGGCGATGTATTACACCGAGCGGCTGTTGCACTTGGTGCACCAACCAACATCAGGGATGCCCTGTATGTATTTCTACACAAAGAAATACGCAATGACCAGTATGTGAACTTAATGCAAGCTGGCCATACGGCTGATGAGCAGCCTCCTCTTGCTCGGGTTTTCGTCGATTTGCGCGCCACTACGATGGGCGTGAACAATAGAATGAAAGACGTTCAGGTAGTAGAGGCCGTTCAGCAAGTTTCTGACCGTCCAATTGCACCTTCGGACCTAAAACGTCAAGAAGCAGCGGAAACGGAAGGTTCCAAAGAAAATAGTGATGAGTTGCACGTAGCGTCTGCTAAGTCGCAAGCCTTATCGCCAATGCAGTTAAATCCTTCGCGATTCGTTTTTATTGGAGGACCAGGTCAAGGTAAAAGCACCTTGGCGCAGTACCTGTCCCAGCGCCACCGGGCGGCGCTGTTGCTGTCCGGACAATTCAATACATGCGAGCCAGACGTTGAAGCAATTGCGCTTGGCGTTAAGCAGACTGCTGTCAGCGCAAGCATCGGGCTGCCCTTGCACCCCAGGGTGCCGTTTCGTATTGTGTTGGAGCAGTTAGCAAGCGCGCTGGCAAATAGGGAGGTGGCTTCAGTGTTAGATTACGTAGCAGCAACTGTGCGTACAAAAAGTGGGATGCCTTTCGCTCGTCGGGATGCTGAGCAGTTACTAGCTACTACGCCCTTACTGATTGCTTTTGATGGGCTCGATGAGGTGCCCGCCGTAAGTAACCGTACGCAAGTGTTGGATGTCGTGCAGAACTTTCTGGACGAGGCACGCAATAAAGACGCTGACGTGTTGGTCATCGCTACCACCCGACCGCAAGGATTCAACGGAGAGTTTGCGCCTGATAAATACAACCACATGACGCTTCTACCCTTAACAAGGGATGAAGCGCTAGTATATGCTCGAAAACTGGTCGACGCAAAGTATGCAATGCGCCCAGAAAGACGAGAACTGGTAATGGAGCGGTTAGCAAAAGCTGCCGAGGACGACGCCATTGCCCGTCTGATGGAAAGCCCGTTGCAAGTCACTATTATGGCTGTGCTTGTTGAAATAGTTGGTAACCTGCCTCGCGAGCGGTTTATGCTATTTCAGCGATACTACGACATTATCTACCAACGGGAGCAGGAACGGGGACTCAAACTCTCGGACATTTTGGTTACTCATCGGCAGAGCATTGAGGTAATTCATGACCGTATCGGACTCAAGCTGCAGATTGAGGCGGAAACGGAAGCAGATGCTGAGAACAAGACGGTTAAACAGGGACGAATATCTAGGGATGAACTGCGCGAACTGGTGTATAATTATCTGGTGAGTGTTGGTTTTGAAGAGCCAGAAGTATCGGGCACCACCGACGAGTTCATGGCCATTACGCTCGACCGGCTGGTGTTCATGGTGCAAGCCGAACAAGACAGTTATGGGTTTGAAGTGCGCTCCCTGCAGGAATTCTCCGCAGCCCGCGCGTTAATGCGTGGGGACTATCTCACCGTAAAAGAGCGGTTACGGGCAGTTGCTACAATTCCCTATTGGCTAAATACGGTCTTGTTCGCTGTTGGTCGGGCATTTTCGCTTCAGGATGACCAGCAATGCGACATCATTGTGCAGCTATGTAATGAGCTCAACGACGATGACAACGTCCCGATTCTGTACCATACTCAGGCCGGCGCGCGCTTAGCCCTTGAGATATTGGAAGATGGGGTCGGGGAGTCCCGACCCAAATACCGTCGGATGCTGCTCGGCACCGCGCTTCAGCTGGTAAACTTACCTCATCACTTGACGGCCATCCGCTTGGTAGGACTGTATAGTAGCATGCATGATGAGCGCTACCGGATGGCCGCTCAAGCTGCTATCGGAGTGCATAATTCAGACGATAAGTTAGGCCTGTTCACAGTGCTAGTTGAGCTAGCCAAACGAAAAGATGAAGCGGAGTGGGCGAAGGAAATGTTGCACCAGTTGTGGCCGAAAAAAGCAGCAGCTGCCCGTTATCTACTAGAGCGCCTCGTCGCGCAGTTCACTTGGGAGCCTTGGCAGGTGTCAATGGTGCAGGAAGTAGCAGGGCAATCGGGAATACACTGGGTAGATACAAATTTGGTAGGGAAAACGCCTATACGTTGGATTAAATCTGCTCAAGAACTGGAACATGGCAACGAACGTAAAATTCAATTAGCGAACGAAGACAGAGATTTCTCTTTCAATTATCGGGTGCGCACATTGTCTGAAAAAGATCTGAAGCGCATTGCAAAAGCGCAGCCGGTCAATATGGACTGGTTGCCTCTTGTTGTGTGCCGGAGCTTTCTGCTTCAACCATCTGCTCAGACTCTTGCCGATGGCTTGGAAGCTTTGGCCCAACACAAGGCTTACGACCCTGGGTTTAGAGGCCACTATTACCTGCCTTGGCAGCTTGTTTGGATACTGAATGGAGTCAGTTCAACTCAAGAACTACTGGATTATGCCTCGCGCGCCCGACAAGGACAATTTGGCTCCACTGCAGAGTGGAAGGCTGCGGAAACGCGTTGGGAAAAAGAAGGGGTTACGGTAGCTGATTTTCGGGTATTCACTAACGAAGAGTGGCCATTTACTGCCGAAATCGGCCAGCGGGGAATTCAGCCGTTTAACGCCATTGCCGTAACTACTACATCTGCACCGCATAGCGTTTCAGAAGCCGACCTGCTAGAAGCATTTGCTACGACGACCACTACCCGGGCCCGACCGGTACTGGCAAACGCTTTTTTCTTTGTTAGAAGGGTTACTACCAGAAGAAGAACGGACCCAACCATGAATCTACTGACATTGCCTGTCGCCACTGTAGTGGAACTAGCTCAGTCAGCCACGCGGTCTGTTACCGCGCCGACGCTTCTGAGCTTGTTGGAAGAAGATATTGATTGGGTGAGTGCAGTCAATGAATTGGATGCCATGGGCCGGCGAATCACCTGGCTGGGCGAATGGGACTATCATTTACTGGCGGGTAGGAATATTCGTGAGCTAATTGACCGCTTCGTTTCTTTCTTGCCCGGTAAACCTATTCGGGAAGGATTACTGCGATTTATAGCCAGTGTCGGTGTTTTAGGCCGCAACAATGCTGCCATACACTCATTACCAGTCGATTTTGAGAGGTTGTCGGAGCAAGGACAGGTGGATTACGTGGCGATAGTTCTCCAAGCCGAGATTGATATACCCATTCAGGAACTGTTGCAGCTTGTGCTGCGCCTATGGAATGTCCGTGGCATTCCTGCACGATTCGCCGAAATTCCGAATTTGCTGCGGGATATGCTAGAGCAGAGAAAATATACTGCGTATCACAAACCCTTATTGGTCGAATTGCTCAAGCAGCCCGAAGTGGACCCGGATATCAAGGAACAAATCGTAGATAAATTCATTGCTGAAACACAGCTCAATGTTAGTGGGCTGGAGGAGCCAGAGACGAGGAAGCAACTAAAGATTGAGTTTTGATTTAAACCACAGCGCCCCTGCCGATACCGGTAGGGGCGCTGTGGTTTAAGCTTGACCAATGCCTAATTTATCAAAAAGCACTTGGTTTCGCTGCTTGGAATCTTTGACCAGCTTGTCAAAGGAAATAAGCTCGAAATATGCGTGAAAATTAGGATTGTACCAAAAATAGCCCTCGCCATCGCGTGACTCTGTAAATCCGCGCTCCTTGGCAAAGTTTCGAACTTTCTTAGTAAGGTCACAAATAATATAGCAGTAGAATTTGGCTCCTGTCGGATTGATAGGCCGGCCTTCAGCATCGGTCGCATCGCCGGTCTGAATGTATGCTAGGTAGCGCTGCACCTGAGCGATGGGGTCATCCTCCTTGCCGTAGTAATCGCGCATGGGGCGCTTAAACTCGATGATGGTAAAGGAGTCGTAGGGCGCGTTTTCGCGGTCTGTGTAAAGCAGATTGCGCTCAAAGCCGGCGACAATGTCGGGGCGCGGGGAGTTGCTATCGGCGATGTTCAGCGGCAGGTCGGAGTGGAGAAAGTTGTGGTAGGAGAGCCGTTCGTCAATCAGCCACAGGTTGTGGTCTTTGTATTGAATCTGGTCGGAATTACTTTCCATCGGAAAGACGATGTTGTGAATCCGCTCCTCCAACTCGTACGTGTTATCATTGCGGAGCTTCAGCACGCGCTCGAACAGCATTAGAATCATCTTTCGCTGCACCACATAGTCAGCTAAGTTGGTCTGATTGACGTCGCTAATTTGGCTCATCAACTTGTTCAAGTCCTTAGTGAACTCTTCCGTATTGGGGGCCAAGGCCTCGCTGGCATCAAGCATCCGGCCCACTTCGTGCTTGGTTTCGAGCACCAGTTCATTGCGCACCTTGTGCAATTCAATATCAAGCTTGTCTGGGCTCAAGCCAGGTCTAATCTTGTTTAGGCGTTCGGTGTAGCCAAGTAAGCTGCGGTATTGTGGTGCTTGAGTCACGACGAAATGCCGAATGTGCTCGTGCTTCTCACGGCGAATTTCTACCAGAGAATCGGCCAAGTACTCTTCGGTCTGTTGCACAACAGCTTCTTCAATTTCTTCCAGCGACAGCACAGGCTTGCCTAGCTTACCCGATGCAGTGCTTTTTTTCAGCGGCAGCATTAGGTGGGTGCGCTCCCCGTTGACGTGTTGGTCGAGGTAACTGCCACTTACCAGTACCAGAACATCAAACATTGCATTGGTAGGGCTTTCAGGTACCTGGAGCGGCTTCACCAAGTCGGGGATGAGGGCAGTGAGCGCATGGGATAGCACCACGCGCCGATTGGCACTATACAAAATAGCATGGCGCACTTTGCTTCCTTCGTTCTTGACTTTAAGTAGGGCTAATTCAAAGTCGTAGCCATTCAAGGAGATGGAGTCCGCGTCGCGGTCAAGTAGAAACTCCCGCCAGAAGCGGTTGTTGAGATTAAACTCTTGGCTGGAGCCATTGGGCCGGGTTTCCCGCAGTGTCAATTCCGGGCAGCCTTTGTCTACTAAAAAGTGGATGTGGTGCTCGATGATGGCATCGGCAATGTCCGACAGCGGGCCGCTGAAGCTGTCGGCGTACTCAGGCCGCAGGCCACGCAAGAT
Organism: Hymenobacter agri; assembly: GCF_054778495.1. NCBI lineage: Bacteria > Pseudomonadati > Bacteroidota > Cytophagia > Cytophagales > Hymenobacteraceae > Hymenobacter > Hymenobacter agri. The sequence goes on along the minus strand of NZ_BAAGZM010000040.1, from coordinate 6,376 downwards.
GATGTGAGCGCCTGCCGGGCGCACATCTCCGTTAACCAATGCCACCGTCCGGTCATCTACAATAGGCGTTTTGTCGTTCAGAACGAACGAGAACGAGCGGTTGTAAAACTTCTGGTCTTTGAGGTCTTTAAACACCGAGCGCACCTCGGCGTACTCAAATACTTTGAGCCACAGGAACCGGCCGATGCCCTTGCCCCCGATGTTCTGCTTGAAGGTGGAATCAGCAGTCTGGAAGGAATTCCAGTTCTTGGCGTCAAACCCCACGCCGTTGTCGGTGATGACAATGTCGTGCACGGGGTAGAGGCCGTCAGCATCAGGCGTGGCCTGCTCGTCGCGGCGTACCTCAATCAAAATTTCGCCTTTGAGGCCAGGCACACGTTTTTGCGCCGCTTCAATGGAATGAAGCGAGTTTACAATGGCTTCGTGTAGGGCCAGCAGGCCGCTTTCCTGTGGGAGGGAGATGTTGCGCACCTTCCCCACCACGTTGCTGAGCATCTTTGGCATGGCTAAACGTCTGCTTTTGCTAAGGGGGGAGGTGGCGCTAAAGTAATCCGACTAAAAGTGACAGATGGAGTCGATGCAGCTAAGTTGACAGAAGTGACTTTCCATCCATCTCGAGACCACACTCGATTCCTGAATACATGTTGGGTCCACCACGTAATATGGTCGTGAGCAGCTCTTGGTAGTTCAATCTTTAGATTGTTTTCAATGAAAACAAGAGGAACACTGAAGTTGTCGACAGGCGCTTTGAGCGTTTTGTTTAATTCATTGAGGTATTCTGTTATCTTATTATATGGTACAAATTTAGTGGTGGGTGAATCAGCATTGGCGGTAATATTATTTTCAGCATTTACGACTGGAGCAGCTTTAGCCGTAGAAGATGCATCGTTAATAGGAGCAGTATCTTTTTGAGAAGGCTGGTGTGTTTTATACCATTCAGCGCAATAGCGCAATTTTGCGCGCTCTACAGGTGAAATGTCACCTCGGAAGTGAACCAATTTGTTTCGTATTTCCCGAACTGCATCCATCATTTCTGACCAAGCATTCTTGGGAAGATTAAAAATAGCACTCAGTTTCGGCCAAGCTTTTTGCGCAAATTGAATGTACTCTGACAGTGTTAAATCATCGAATGGTCGGTTTTTGTCAGCTACCGGAAAAAATTTGTCTATTACTGCATTTGCTTCGTCTTGAGAAAATTCCAGTTCTTTATTCTTGCAATATTCCTTTAGAGTAGCCTGGCTTCTCTTGCGTGTTTCATCAAGGGTAGTATTGAGTGTAGCAATACCATTGCTTAAATCCTCACTGTCTTCTGTTTGCGCATTGTGAACTGCACGTAAATGGGCTTTTAGTGTGCTTTCAATATCTTCAACAAGTACAATGTCTTCGGCTCGTTGTCGAAAATATTGTGTTGTATCATAGTCTGTTATAATACCAGTAAGCGTGCCTTCTGCATCGGTTATGAATACAGCAGATGCCTTAAGTAGATAATCTAGTAAATATAGTAAGTCTTCGTCTGCTCGAAAGACGGGAGCTTTGGTGAAGACATCTTTTACTTTTGGTTCTTTTACGCTGGTTCCAAGTGTAAGGAGCGCTCGAGTTATGCTGTCTGTTGTTACAATACCTTGTGGCTTGAAATCAGCATCTACTACTGGGAGCTGGCTGAAATCATGTTCAATCATTAAAGCCAACGCTTGCGTAAGCTTTGTATCGAGGGAAACTGTTACTGGTTTGCTCTGGTGTTGAACCAGGTGTTTGGCAGGAATGGGCATGAGCTGTTTAGTTAGGCCTATTATACCCCCACACAGGAGGCTTCAGTTTCTTCAGTGGCATACCCGGCACGGTTCCATGCGGGCCTGCGCGGTGCTCAGCGCAATCTTATCCACTGAGGCGTTGCAGCGGTAGAGGCCGCGGCAACTGGGCGAGGCGTGGTATTTGACGATGTTGCCGCTGGCGCAGTAGTAGGCCACGGGCACGGCCGCCTTGTGCTTGGCCGCAGTACGTTGGTGGACAGCCGGGCGGGCAGGAGTGGGGTGATGCGCCTGCGCAGGTGTGCCTAGCAGGCTGGCGAGCAGTGGTAGCAGCGCGAGCATGACTTATGCCGCTTTCTCCACATCCTGCCCCGCCCCAACCGGCCCCAGCTGCCGCACCACGCCACCGGCATGCCCCGGCTGCAACTGCTGGCGCTGCGGTGACGCGCCCAGGGCCCTCGGCTCCGGCTCGTTCATGACGTGCAGATGAATGTGCTGGTGGTGGTGATGATGGTTTTCAAGCTTGGTGCGCTGCTTGTTGCCATACCCGGTCTGATTGACAACGCCGATTTGCATCTGCATGCCGGTGACCATGCGGTCGGCACACATCCTGCCCAGTGCCGCGGCTAGGTAGTCAACCAGCGGTGACCCCAGCGCCCTCAGTAAGTCATGCAGCTCTGCTTGCGTTATGTCGCCGGTTTCGTAAATCTCTACGAGCCGCGCGCTGGGAATCTTGGTTTCGCGGCTTAAGCGCAGCACACACGTTTTAAGGAGCTTGAGCAGTTGCTTCAGCCCCAGGGGTATGGTAGATTTTCTGGGCATGCGATGGGGTAGGAGTGAAGGAAAAGGAAGCGCCCCCAAAGCCAGTACCATACAGTACAACTTTGGGGGCACTAAGTAGCAGAAAAAACTTGGGCTTCTAAGCTAGAAGTATTAGAAATCTTTATTCTAAATATTAGGAAAGTGATTCTGCGTTATTGGATTGCTTCGACCTCATTGATACGGCTTCTAATTGTCCTCACCGTTATGGTGTATTATTGATTCACCAGAGTGGCCGGATTATGCACCAATTATCCAATAAGAATGCCCGTTTTCCTGAGCTGCACGCAGACCCATTCGTTTGGCCGGAGCGGCGTTTTGGTAGAGGAGCTGGTGCATATCGGTGAGCACTTCACGTGCCTCGGCTACGTAGCCGTGGCCCAGCAGCGTGAGGTCTATGTTGGCCACTTGTACCGTGTCGATGCGTGGCGCTATGGTAACTGGGGGAGTCAGGCCAGCGCGGGCCATGCCGGTCCGGAGCATGCGGGAACCCGCTAGCGCTTTGTCTTTGCTGGAAACGTAGAGCGTGGTATGGCGTGCGGTGCGGCCATAGTACTCGGCTAAGTTTAAGAATAGTGCTTGGTCGACGTCAGGTGCGGCCAAGATAATGTGCTCGAAAAGCTTGGGCGTTTCGGCAGCCGTGCCAGTGGCAATGCGCTGCAGGGCGCGCAACAGTCCGCGGTTGCCCATGCTGTGGGCAATGACGTGTACGCGTTTTGCCCCGCTATGTTGAGCGAAATCAAGCAGATACTGCGTAATCGCAGCCTCGCTCGCTTCGATGGCGGCTTCGTCGGCTGCGTAGCCCAGCAGGTTGCCTTGCGAGGGCCAACTGAAGAAACTTACGGGACCTCTTACCTGCAGGTCATACCCTATTTGGGCCGCCCGGATGGCAGCGTCCTCGAAGGAGACGTTGTAGCCGTGGATGAACACCAGGGCGCACCGTTCGTCGGCTGGCCACTCGGCAGCGGCGGCTTGAATTTCGGTCCAGTGCGGGGTGGCGTCATGGATTAGGGTGCCGACCAAGCGCAGAGCTTCGTCGTCCTGACGAAACGTGAAGGTGAGCAGCATGCGCCTCCAAAAATTGGACTTGGTTTGGCCGATGGAGTGAGTTTTGGGGATGTGGACCAAGCATTTCCCATAAGTGGTGGTGGGGGCAGCGGTTTTGGCGAATCCCTGTAGTCGCCCTTGAGTGTCGCGGAGGTCCTGCCGATTAGTGGCGTACCAAACCCACATGGATTCGTCGTCCTGAACCTTCGTCACCTTCGGTTGGGCGGCATAGGATGCCGTTAATCTATCTTCCTCGAACGTATCCGTGTAGTGGTTTTTAAGAGCGCGTAAGTCAATTGCCGCTAATGCTACAGACGGCGGCTGGAAGCTTAAATCCCAGACCTTCACGGAAAACACAAGCGGCGACGGGTCAAAGTCGGATAAGAGTAGCGTAAAAACGTCACCTGCATTGGGTATGAGCTGCTCTTGAAAGGAGAGCGCCTCGTCCGTCGTGCACTGAATTGATAATCGGGAAAAGCTTTTAATTGATTGACTTTTAACGGGGGTTACGACTAAAAAAATACTGTCGGAATTGATTAACGGAAGCTCAAACCTTATTGAGGTGGCATCTTGGCTGTAAGAAGTTTCTATGCTAAATGACGCGGGCTTTCCTCGCTTGGGTACTCGCTCCCAAGTGCTTATTTGCACTTCTTCCTCGAAGTCAATGGTGAAACGATAAAGGGTAGTAGGTTCCATAACCAAATGCGTTGGAAATACACAGAAAACTAAGCGAGTCGGCCGTGAGGCCTAGCGAGCGCAAATAGGTGTTGAGGTAAGCAGCAGGTCTTTAAGGAAGAGCTAATTCGGCCGGTTCCTGCTACCCCGCAGCAATGTGAGCATCTCCTCCTTGGCCTCGATGAGCTGGTCCTTCATGGCCAGTTGCTGGCGGAGGAAGTCAACTTCAGCTTTGTAGGCGTCACGTTGCCTTTCGCATTCGGATAAGACGATATTAGTCTGCTCGGCCTTGCCAATGCTGCCGCCAACTATCCCGCCCTTGTTGCCTTTTATCACCTGCTTGTTAGAGCTACCGGCTTGATTAAAATTTCCGGTCTGAGTGGTACCAGTGGGTGGGCTGGACACGAATGGCTCGCCTTCACCAGTCAGTAACCAATGGGCATTTACGTTTCTAAAGTGATTAACCACTTTAGATAAATATTCTGGCTTTGGCTCTGTTTGCCTAGAGCCTATGTAGTTGTTCGTATTGCTTGAGCTATCACCAATAGCCTCACTAAAAGCCCTCACGCTAGTGGATAGGCTCTCGACTAGAAATTTTAGTCTCTGATTAATAGCTCCTTTGCTCACTTTGGATTAATCATTTTTGATTTTATCAAAAGAGATTAATCTCTTTTGAATAAGTAACCGTATGTTTGTGCGGTGTACAGTACTGAATGATTGCAAGAAAGCAATTGGCGGGTGAACTGTGCCAAACACGAACATGACTGAGCGTCAGAAATACCTGCGGCTGCTCTCCCTTGTCATCGAGGACCTGCCCAGCGATGCCGTTGATACCGCCGTGCGCGACGGCTACGAGGCCAAGACCACCATGCTCAACAACGTGCGCATCGGCCGGGTGATGAACCTGGAGCACCTGGTGGCGCTGGTGGGCTACGGCCTGCCCAAGTACCAAATTCCGGCTGAACTGCTGCCCATCCCGGCTGCCCTTCCCCTGGGCCTGTAATGGAATCGCCTGCGCCCTACGCTGCGGCCCCCAAAGGCCCTCGCAACCTCACCGTACCGCTGGCCGCCTGGTTACGCACGCAAGGCTTCACGGCCCTGGAGCAGCACCAGGGCACTACCGTGGCGGCCCACTGGATAGGCCCGCAGGGCGAGCGGTTCCAGTTCGACTACACCTGGACTGCCGGCCCGGTGCCCAGCGCCACCTGCTGGCTCGACGTGCTTTATCCGGGCCAGCGCCATTCTGAGATGCTATTCAAAGGTCAGCAGGTGCGTCGGCTCAAAGACGCTCGCCTGATGCTGACCAACAACGTGCGCTACGCCAACGCCCGGCTGCTGGCCTCGTGTCTTCCCGTTGACTCCTAAGCCCCTTTTTCATGGACAACATCCCCATCCTCACCCCTGAGCGCCAGGCGCTGCTGCAGGCCCTGGCCAAACAAGCCGCCGCCTGGTGGCGTCGGCAGCTCGAAGACCCCGGCTACCTGGGCAAGTTCCAGAACGGCGACCGCAGCCGCGCCGGCGAAATGGCCCAAATCATGGCCAGTATGGCCGCCTTGCGCAGCCCCGGTCCCGCCACGGAAACCCTCGACCGCTTCGAGCAACTCCTCACCGACACCATTCTCGGCTGGATGCAGCGCGAGCCGGTAGCAAAGTGGGAGCGCCCCCTGAGCACGGACTACGGCCCGGAGGGCCCGCTGCGCGAGGCGGCGGAGGCGGCCGGTGTGAGCGGCTTTCCCTGCAAAACCACCATGTGGGTCAAATGGGGTGCCGAGCCCGCCGCGTGCTACGTGGACGTGCGCCACGGCTACGGCGCGGCGGTGCAGCGCCTGCCCGCGCCCGCAACGGTCGCTTAAATCTGCCTTTTTCCATTCACCAACCCTTCTTTCTCACCACTATGCGCCTCAACACCGACCCGCCGGCTCCGGCCGCCCCCGCCAAGCGGCCCTGCATCCGCGACTACCACGAACTGGTCGACAAGCACATGCCCGACCAGCTCATCAAGCTCGTGCCGCTGGAGGAGCTCGAGCGCTTCGGCGACGAGCTCGTGGCCGAGCAACCGCGCTTCGCCGAGGAGGTGCCGCTGCGCA
>NZ_BAAGZM010000039.1:0-15574 GCF_054778495.1 Hymenobacter agri | reverse complement strand
GCGCAGGCTGGCCCGCCGGGCCAGCAGCGTGGTGTTGCGAGGCTCGCGCGCAATGGCTCCGTTCAGCTCATCGGCTTGCACGCGGGGGCCGCTTTGCACGGTGGCCAGGTCGATGAGGGTATCGGCCCGCTCGGCGGGGGTGGATTGGCAGCCGGCTAAGATGCTTAACAGCACAGAAAAGCGGCAGAAACGAAGCATGAGGCGATGGGTAACGATTTTCAAAAGTAGTAGCCGTCCGACAATGTGCCGCCGGGAACGGAATTGCGGCCGTTTTACTTCTGCAAGAACACACCGGGGCTACCCAACCATATCCGTCGCACGGGTGAAGAATGTCATGTATTTCTGGTTAAAAAATTATTCTTTTTTCCGTCCCAGAAATCATCCGCAACTCACGCTGCTGCGGTAGTTTTGTAAAGCACTATTCATTTGCCACTTTATCACTTCACATGAAGCATGTTTTCTCAGCAAACCGGCTGCGCCTAGGGCTCGCGGCCGGGTTGATTGGCCTAATTTACTCAGGCTCATTTTATCTGGCCCAGCCATCCGGCGGAGGCCGCAGCGTGGCTCATCTGGAGCGGTTGATAGAGGGTGAGGAGGAGGAAGACGAGAACGATGGCGACCGGGTGTTTGCCGACCGGCCTGACTTGGCGCTGGAACAAGATGCCGAGCTCACACGCGACCCGGCAACCGGACTGGTACCGCGGCAGCGCCTGCTGGATGCCGTGCGCTATAATGAGGCTATGCTGGCCAAGATGGCCGGCCAACGCCCGGCAGCCGGCGCCATTGCAAACGCTACCTGGACCGAGCGGGGCCCTTCGAACGTAGCCGGCCGGGTATTGGGCCTGCTGGTGGACCCTTCCGATGCCAGCGGCAACACCCTGTGGGCCGGTGCGGCCGGCGGGGGCCTGTGGAAGGCCACCAATGCCACGACCAGCAACATTCAGTGGAGCAACGTGAACTCCTACCTGAGCAATCTGGCGGTGACGACGATTGCGGCGGGACCAGCCTCGCAGCCCGGGGTTCTGTACTGCGGCACCGGCGAGGGGTATTTCAACGCCGACGCCATTCAGGGCGCCGGCATTTGGAAATCGACCAATGGCGGTAGCACCTGGACGCAGCTGGCCAGCACCAGCAATAGCAACTTCTACTACGTTCAGAAAATCCTGGTTCATCCGGTGACGGGCGACGTATATGCCGCCACCCGCAATGGCCTGTTTCGCAGCCAGAACGGTGGCAGCACCTGGACGGCCGTACTGGCCACCAACGTGAGCCCGGCTACGGCTACCTCCCGTGTGGCCGATATCGAAATTGCTGCCGATAATACCTTGTTCGTGTCCATGGGTATTTTCTCCACCGATGGCATCTACCGCTCCACAACCGGCGACGCCGGCTCCTGGACCAAGCTGAACACGCTCACGGGCTCGGGCCTGCCCACTACCGGGTACCAGCGCATCGAACTCGCGTGCGCTCCTTCCGATGCCAACCGCATCTACGCGCTGTTTCAGTCGTCGGCTTCGGGCTACCCCCTGCTGAACATCTACCGGTCGATGGACCAAGGCAACACTTGGGTAGTGATGGCACGCCCCGGTGCCACGACTACCAACCCCAATTTTGATTTCACCAACGGGCAAAGCTGGTACGACCTGGCCGCCGCCGTGTCGCCGGCCGATGCCAACGCATTGTACGTGGGCGGACTTGATTTGTGGTTTACGCAAAATGCCGGCAAAACGCGCGCCGACAGCGTGGTGTGGGACCACGAATCGGCTTGGAACGTGGCCACTACGCAGTCCTACTACGTGCACGCCGACCATCACGCCATTGCCTTTGTGCCCACCACGGTGGCTCCGGCCAACAAGGCGTTCTTCGGCAGTGATGGCGGCGTGGCCTACTCGGGCGATGCTTCCATCAGCAATACGAACCAACCGAACTTCAGCCAGCGCAACAACGGCTTCAACGTGACGCAGTTCTATGCGGTGGCCATGCACCCGACCAACTTCAACTATTTCCTGGCTGGCGCCCAAGACAATGGTTCGCAACGCTTTACCACGGCGGGTGTGAATACCACAACCATGGTTACCGGCGGCGACGGGGGCCTGTGCGCCATCGACCAGGATAACCCCACGGTGCAATTCACCAGCTACGTATACAATCAGTACCGCCGGTCGCTAAACGGAGGCAACAGCTTCACGAGCTTTAACCTCAGCTCGTCGGCTGGCTCGTTCATCAACCCGTTCGACTACGACAGCCAAGCCAATATTCTGTACGCCTGCCATAATACCGATGGCTACCTAGCCTGGACCAACGCTGGCGACGCTACCGCTACCGCCCCCGCAACCATCACGCCGAGCCTGGGTATTGGCGCGGGTCGGGTTACGCACATCACGGTGTCACCGCTCACGCGCAAGCGCATTTACGTGGGCACCAACTCGGGCCGCGTACTGCTCATCGACAGCGCCCACACGACCACGCCCGTTGTGCGCGGGCTACGCACCGGTACGGCCGGCACTTCGGTGTCGTGCATCGCCATCGACCCCACCAACGAGAAACACATTCTCGTTACGTATTCGAACTATGGCATCGTGAGCGTGTATGAAACCCGCGATGCCGATTCGCTCAATCCGACCTGGACTAACGTAGAAGGAGGCCTGCCCGACATGCCCGTACGCTGGGCATTGTTCGACCCCAAAAACACGGCCCGCGCCATGCTGGCTACTGAAATGGGAGTTTACTCGACCGAGCAGCTGAATGGTTCGTCGACGGTATGGGCTCCGGCCAGCAGCGGGGTGATAAACGTCCGCGTCGACATGCTGCGCTACCGCCCGGGCGACCAAGTGGTGGCCGCCGCCACGCACGGCCGGGGCCTGTTCACGACCGACGTGCTGTATTCGGCCACCGGCCTGGCCGCCAAGCCTTCGGCGGCCGACCTGTTCACTTCGGCCTACCCTAACCCGTTTGTAGGTGAGCTGAACCTCGACCTGGGTACAACTGCCACCCGCACGCCCGCCACCGTGTACCTCGCCGATGCCCTGGGCCGCCGGGTATTCAGCACCACGGTTCAGCCAACCAGTGGGTCGCTGCGCATCACGGTGCCCGCCTCCATTGCTCCTGGCAACTACACGCTGGTGCTGAACCAAGCGGGCCGTCAAACCAGCCGCCGCGTCACGAAGCACTAAGCGCGTACTGGCCCGGCCACGAAAAAGCCCTGATTGGTAGTACCAATCAGGGCTTTTTCGTGGCCGGGCCGTCGGCAACCGGTATGGGTGAGGTATTCACCGGCCGGGCTTCGACCGGGGGCTTGGCTTTTTTGCCTAATCGCAGGCGTTGCCGCTGACGGCGGGCATCGGCCCGCAGCAGCGGGGGAAGCATCTTGGAACAGAGACGCAGGGTTACCAGGTCTTCGCTTGTGATGGGCGCGATTTTCTGCGCGGCTTCCAGCGTGGCAATGGCCCGGCGGCGGCGGCCCTGGTACTTATACATGCGCGCCAAGTCGTAATACAGGGCAAGGTTCTGAGGCGCAAGCGCCAGGGCTTTTTCAAGGTCGGCCATGGCTTCGCGGCTGTCGCCGCCACTGGGCACGCCACCCAGCACCAGCTTGCTGTAGAGACGCTCGAGCACGTTGTAATGCGCCAACCGATACTGCCAGCGGCCCCGCAACTGCCACGCCTCGGCCAGGTCGGGCCGGTGCTGGGTGGCCAGGTACACGTGCGACCGCAGGTCGCGGAAGGCTTCCAGTCGTGCGCCGGCTTTGTAGAGAGTAGCCTGGCTGAACAAGGCCAGCGCTACGGCATAATTGCTTTCGCCGCCTTCGGGGCGTAGGGCCAGGGCGCGGTCGGCGTATTGGCGTGCTGCGTCGAAATAAGCTGATTTTCGCGTTTCATCGGTGTAACGCCCCCCAATTCGAACGCTCAGCACGGCAGCCTGCCACAGGGCCAGGTAGTGCTGCGGGTTTATTTTGAGGACTTCCTGATACACCCCCAATGCCTCCGACTCCTTAAACTGGTTGGCCAAAGCCGCAGCCTGAAAAAGCTTAGTTCGCACGGCCGGCGGGTCGGCCGGCGGCTCCGGCACCCGACCCACGGTTTCCGGCTTGCTACCTGCTGGTTTGGAAGCGGTGCGCGACCAGATTTGGGCCGTCGCCGGCAATATGGGCGCCCCCAGCAGCAAGGCCATAGCGGCCCCGCACCCGGCCGAAAACCGGGCTATGCAAGGCATCATTAACCAAGTTCTGACGGGCATGACAGCAAAATAAGCAGGGTGGCCCGCAAACGGGCAGCCTCGTGCGTGGTTCGGAATGGTGGAAGACAGAGTACCCCGAAATTTCATTTCGGGCCGCAAGAACTTCGCCGTTCTCACGAGCCGAAATAAAATTTCGGGGTACTTAGCCTTTTTAAAACAGCCCAAGCTGCGCCTTGGGGCGCTTCAGCAGCTCCTGGGCGCGGGCCACGTCTTCAGCCGTAATGTCGACCGGGCCGGTGGGCTCGGCCGGGGCAGCGGGCGCGTCGGTGGGCTTGCCAACGGGGGCGGCAACCACGCGCTTCTTCACCTCGCGGCGCTGGGGCTCGGGGCCTTCATCGGTGAGCAGGTCGAGACCGTTGATGCGGAAGTAGGTGAGCTTGTTGCCCATGGCCTTCCAGCCTTTCACGTCGATAAACTCGTGCAGGGCAACTTTCTCGGCTTCCTTCTCGGCCTTTTTGTCCTTCTGGAATTTCACTTCCACCAGCGGCTCGGGGTTGGCGGTGGCTACCAGCATTTTCGAGCCCTTGGCTTCGGAAATGAACAGGAAGCGCTTATCGAGCGTGCTGGTTTCGATTTTAAAACGCTTGACGTAGTGAATCTTCGTCTCGCCATCCAGGTACACGGCGCTGAGCACCGTGTCGGGCTCCAGCTTGCGCAGCAGCACGATGTTAGGCAGGTCGAAGTGCTTGCTCAGGTCGGGCGCGCTCAGCTCGTAGGAGCCGTCCTTATACACCACCAGAATGGTTTCGTCGGTGTCGAAGGTGCCGAGGTAGCGGCCGTGGCCGCTGTGGTTGAGGCGGGCCACTACACTGTCGAAAAACACCTCGCGGCCGCCCAGCGTGCTGTCGCCCACCGACTTCTGCGTGATTTTTTTGATGGGTTGCTTGGTCACGATGTTGCCCATCGAGCCCTTGCCCTTGATGGCCAAATCGGCAAAGTCGAAGTCGAACTGCTTCACCCGGGCCGGGGCTTTGTCCGACAGCTGCACGCTCACTACTTCCGATTCCGAGTTGGGGTTAGCCGTGAGGTACAGCGTTTTGGTGCCCTTGGTGCCTTTCGTAAGGTCGTACGTTTTATCGCGCGTAATGCCCGAAACAAGGAAGCGCTTGGCGAACGAGATGCCCGAGGCGCCGTCGAGATACACCATGTTGTACACCAGCCGGTCATCGTTCTTATTGTACACGCCGGCGTGCAGGATGTCCTTGCCCACGAAGGTCTTCTCGGCAATTTTCGTCACCACAAAGGTGCCGTCGCGCTTGATGGCAATGATGTCGTCGAGGTCGGAGCAGTCGCACACAAACTCGGCTTTTTCGTCCTTCTTCAGGCCGTAGCCCACGAAGCCGTCGGCGCGGTTCACGTATAGCTTCTGGTTGGCGATGGCCACTTTCTGGGCCGTCACTACGTCGAAGGTGCGGAGCAGCGTTTTGCGCTCGCGGCCCGCGCCGTACTTTTTCAGCAGGCCCTTGAAGTAGTTTATGGCGTAGCGCGTGAGGTGGGCCAGGTGGTCGGCCACTTCGGCCAGCTCGTCGGTGAGGCGTTGCAGATACTCGTCGGCCTTAAAGCCGTCGAACTTCGAAATGCGCTTGATGCGGATTTCGGTGAGGCGCGTAAAATCCTCCTCCGTGAGCGGGCGGCGCAGTACGATGCGCGGGTCATCGGCCTTGGCCTTCTCCCCTTCGATGCGCACAAACTTGCGCAGGCCCTTGTCAATCGTATCGAGAATCTGCTCCCAGGTTTCGCATTCCTCGATTTTGCGGTAAATGCGATTCTCGATGAAAATCTTTTCCAGCGAGGCGTTGTGCCACTTCTCACCCAGCTCGTCCTGCCGGATTTCCAATTCGCGCTCCAGCAGGCGCAGCGTGGCGCGGGTGCTCTGCCGCAGCACGTCCTCCACGCCCACGAAGCGCGGCTTTTCGTCGATAATGACGCAGGTGTTGGGCGAGAGGCTAATTTCGCAGTCGGTGAAAGCGTATAGCGCGTCCATCGTGAGGTCGGGGCTCACGCCGGCCGGCAGCTGTACCTGAATCTCGACGTTGGCGGCCGTGTTGTCGACCACCTTCTTAATCTTGATTTTGTTGGCCTCACTCGCCTTCACAATGCTCTCCATCAGCGCCGTGGTGGTGGTGCCGTAGGGAATGTCGCGGATGATGAGCGTGGTTTTGTCGACCTTCTCGATGGTGGCCCGCAGGCGGATGCGCGCCCCGCGCAGGCCCGAGTTGTAGTTAGTTACGTCGCACAGGCCGCCGGTTGGGAAGTCCGGAAACAGCTGCACGTCGTGGCCCTTCAGCACCTCGATGCTGGCCTCGCACAACTCGCGGAAGTTGTGGGGCATAATCTTGGTGCTCAACCCCACGGCAATGCCTTCCACGCCCTGCGCCAGCAGCAGCGGGAATTTCACGGGCAGCGTGGTGGGCTCGCGCTTGCGGCCGTCGTAGCTCAGCTGCCACTCGGTGGTGTCGGGGTTGAACACCACGTCGAGGGCGAACTTGCTCAGGCGGGCTTCAATGTAGCGGGGTGCGGCGGCGCCGTCGCCGGTGCGCACATCGCCCCAGTTGCCCTGGGTTTCGATGAGCAGGTCTTTCTGGCCCAGGTTCACCATGGCGTCGCCGATGCTGGCGTCGCCGTGCGGGTGGTACTGCATGGTCTGGCCGATAACGTTGGCCACCTTGTTGAAGCGGCCGTCGTCCATCTCCTTCATGGCGTGCAGAATGCGGCGCTGCACGGGCTTGAGGCCGTCCTCAATGGCCGGCACGGCGCGCTCCAGAATCACGTAGGAGGCGTAGTCCAGAAACCAGTTCTGGTACATGCCACGCACGGTGGCTACGTCGTGAATGGTTTCGCCGGGGGCAAACTTGGGCTCCTCCTCGGTTTGTTCGTCGGCCGGCGCGGGCTCGGTGGCAGCCGCTACCGGCACTTGCCCAAACAGGTCGGCCGAAAGCGGCGCATCGTCGGTTTCGGCGGCCGGGCCGGCGCTGTCATCGGCTTCGTCGGGCATGACCGGCTCCTGCGCATCGGCATCGGCGGCGGGCGAGAAAGCCGAAAGGTCGAAATCTACCGAGTCGCCGGGCTGCAGATAGTGTTGGTCAGGCGCGTCGGAAGCGGGGGTATCAGTAGTAGCCACGTAGGGAAAACGAATGAAGACGGCGGAGTGCCATCAAAAGTACCGGAATCGGCGCGGAGCGCAAGAAAACTAAGGCAAGGGCCAGCAGGAAAGTTCCCAATTTTATTAGCGAACTGCCAACAGCCGTGCGCCCGCCGGCCAACTCAAAACAGCAGCCACGCCCCAAATTTCGACAAATCCCTGCCCACTTCCAAGCTAAATAAAATAGTTATTAGCAAGCTGGCCGGGTGGCTCGGCCCCACGAAAACGCGGTCGCCAGGGTGTCCATCAAAAAAGCCCGCACCAAAGGCGCGGGCTTTTCCGTGGAATATGTCGACTAGTCTACCCCTAGCCGACAATGCAAAAGTACACACGTTTTTTATCCGTGCAAGTATCCAAGGTCTTTCAGGGCATTTTGAGCCGTGCTTTTAGGCCATAAATCCTTTCCCATCAATCATTGGCGGCGCAAACGGCACGCTACGCCAGGTCTTCGAGGGGCACCTCGGCGACGGGCAGCACGTCGGAAGTGATGAGGTCTTTTTCGAGGCGCAGGTTTTCGATGATGAATTCCTGGCGGGCGGGCGTGTTCTTACCCATGTAGTAGGTGAGCACCTGCTGAATGCTGCGGTCCGACTGCAGAATGACGGGCTCCAGCTTGATATTCTCGCCGATAAACTTGCCAAACTCGTCGGGCGAAATCTCTCCGAGGCCTTTGAAGCGGGTGATTTCGGGGTTGCGGCCCAGCTTGCGCATGGCCGCCTGCTTTTCCTGCTCGTTGTAGCAGTAAATGGTTTCCTTCTTGTTGCGCACGCGGAACAGCGGCGTTTCGAGAATGAACACGTGGCCGTTGCGCACGAGGTCGGGGAAGAACTGCAGGAAGAACGTGAGCAGCAGCAGGCGAATGTGCATGCCGTCGACGTCGGCATCGGTGGCGATGACTACGCGGTTATAGCGCAGGCCCTCGATGCCTTCCTCGATGTTGAGAGCGTGTTGCAGCAGGTTCAGCTCCTCGTTTTCGTACACAATTTTCTTCTTCAGTCCGAAGCAGTTCAGCGGCTTGCCGCGCAGGCTGAACACGGCCTCCAGCTCCACGTTGCGGCTCTTGGTGATGGAGCCCGACGCCGAGTCGCCCTCGGTGATGAAGAGCGTGGTAAGCGGTTCCTTTTCGGCGCCGTCCTTGGCGTTTTCGCCCAGGTGGAAGCGGCAGTCGCGCAGCTTACGATTGTGCAGGTTGGCTTTTTTGGCGCGCTGGTTGGCCAGCTTTTTCACGCCGGCCATGTCCTTGCGCTCGCGCTCGCTCTGCTCGATGCGCTTTTTGAGGGCTTCGGCGGCGGCGGGGTTCTTGTGCAGGTAATTGTCGAGGTGCTCCTTCACGAAGTCGACAATGAAGCTGCGCACCGGGCGCACGGGCCCGTCGCTGCCCTCGGGCTCCATGTTGATGGAGCCGAGCTTGGTTTTGGTCTGGCTCTCGAACACGGGCTCCTGCACCCGCACCGAAATGGCCCCCACAATGCTGCTGCGCACGTCGGAAGCGTCGTAGTCCTTTTTATAAAACTCGCGCACGGTTTTCACCACGGCCTCGCGGAAGGCGGCCAAGTGAGTACCGCCCTGCGTGGTGTACTGGCCGTTCACGAACGAGTAGTATTCCTCGCCGTAGTCGTTGCCGTGCGTCATGGCCATCTCGATGTCCTCCCCCTTCAGGTGGATGATGTCGTAGCGCCGGGCTTCGGGGTCGGTTTTGTCCTGCAGCAGGTCGAGCAGGCCGTTTTTGGCCTCGTAGCGCTGGCCGTTGAAGTGGATGGTGAGGCCGGCGTTGAGGTAGCAATAGTTACGAACCTGGCTTTCGAGGTACTCCGGGATGAAGCGGTAATTCCGGAAAATCGTGTCGTCGGGCTGGAAGGTGATGAGCGTGCCGTTGCGCTGGCTGGTTTTCTGGGGCTTGGGGTCGGCGGTGAGTTGGCCCTGCGAGAACTCGGCGGCCTTCATCACGCCCTCGCGCACGCTCTGCACCAGGAAGTGGCTGCTGAGCGCGTTCACGGCCTTGGTGCCCACGCCGTTGAGGCCCACCGACTTCTGAAACACCTTGCTGTCGTACTTGCCGCCGGTGTTGATTTTGCTCACCACGTCGACCACTTTGCCCAGCGGAATGCCGCGGCCGTAGTCGCGCACCTGCACGCGGCTGTCCGAAATTTTGATGTCGATGGTGCGGCCGTGGCCCATCACGTGCTCGTCGATGCAGTTATCGATAACTTCCTTCACCAGCACGTAAATGCCGTCGTCGTAGGCCGAGCCGTCGCCGAGCTTGCCGATGTACATGCCGGGCCGCAGGCGGATGTGCTCGCGCCAATCGAGCGAGCGGATGCTGTCTTCGTTATAGCCGTGGTCAGCGGCTTTCGGGAGGGTTTGCGGGGCGTCGGTCAGTAATTCGTCGTTCATCGGACAACTGTATTCCAGTTTTGGGGTAAAATAACGCAGAAATACGCGCGAGGGCAAGCTTTATTGCCAGCTTGCTTAGTATCGGCGCACTAATTTTCTTAGTTCGCAACACGGCCATCGGGCTTCGGGTTCACGCCCGCAGCCCGGCTTTTGCAGGCACTGGCCCTGCCGCATTTTGCCTAACTCCCATTCTTTGCCCATGTTCCCACATTTAATCAGCCGCGCGGGCACCCGCACCCCCACCGCCGTGCCGCACACCGCCCCGGCCGAAGTGCAGCAAGCCCCAATCATCCGCTATACTTTTTTGCTGATTGGGGCCTCGCTACTGGTATTCGTGCTACATAAGCTCGATGGTATTCTGCTGCCGCTATTTTTTGCGGCGCTGCTCTCGGTGCTGCTGTTGCCGCTGGTGCTGCGGCTGGAAAAATGGGGCTGGCCGTCCGTACTGGCCATTATTGCGGCGCTGCTGGTGATGGTGCTGGCCATCGCGGGCCTGATAGTGCTGTTTGGCTCGCAGCTGATGGAGCTGCGTACAGAGCTTCCGCTTCTGCAGCAAAAACTGATTGTGCTCTTCGACCAGGCCCAGCAATGGGCGCACCAGCGCTTCGGCATGGACGTGATGAGCAAGGACGAGCTGATTGAGAAGTCGATGAAGTCGTTCAAGAAGTCGGCCGGCGGCTACCTGGGCAGCACGCTCAGCACCACCGCCGGCGTGCTGAGCGTGCTCACGCTGGTACCGATTTACATTTTCTGCTTTCTGTATTACCGCGACCACATGCGGCAGTTCATGTTCCGCTTCGTGAGCCCCGACAAGCGCACCGGTGTGCTGCAAACGCTCGATAACATCCAGAACGTGGTGCAGGCCTACATCTCGGGCCTGCTCACAGTCATCGTGATTGTAGCCGTCCTCAACGCCATCGGCTTGCTGCTGCTGGGCGTGAAATTTGCCATTTTCTTCGCCGCGTTCGCCTCGGTGCTGGCCGTCATTCCCTACATCGGCATCATGATTGGGGCCAGCATTCCGGCGCTGGTTACGCTGGTCGAAACCGGCTCGCCGGCCCGGGCGGCGGCTGTAGTTGGCGTATTCATGTTCGTGCAGTTTCTGGAAGGCAACTTCATCACCCCGATGGTAACGGGCTCAAAAGTGAGCATCAACCCGATGGCCGCCATCATCGCCCTCATTCTCGGCGGCGAGCTGTGGGGCACGGCAGGCATGATTCTGAGCATTCCGCTGGTGGCGGTGCTGAAGGTGGTATTTGATGCAAATAAGAGCCTGGAGCCGTGGGGCTTTTTGCTGGGCGATGTGTCGGATTTAGACGAAAGCCACCTGCACCGGCCCATGCCGCAGTTAGGCTTTTTTGGGAAGTTCTGGCGGATGGTGAAGAAGATGTAGCGCAGACTTTTAGTCCGCGGTGGCAAAGGCTGGCCGCACGGATTTTTCGTCACCATAACTCGCGGACTAAAAGTCCGCGCTACTTCCACGCAACCTTCTGGCAGACTAAATCTGTTAGCTTAGCTCTCGACTAACTTCCGCGCCGCTTTGTACGCCATCATCGACCTTGAAACCACCGGCGGGCAGCCCACCCAGGACCGCATCACCGAAATTGCCATTTACATTCACGACGGCGAAAAAATCGTCGATGAATACGCCACGCTGCTCAACCCCGGCCGGGCCATTCCGCCGTTCATCACCCAGCTCACCGGCATCACCAACGACATGGTGAGCGACGCGCCCAAGTTCCACGAAGTGGCCCGCAAGGTGGTGGAAATGACCGAAGGCTGCGTGTTCGTGGCCCACAACGTGCGGTTCGACTACTCGTTTCTGAAAAAGGAATTTGCCGACCTGGGCTACAACTACTCGCGCAAAACGCTGTGCACAGTGCGCCTTTCGCGCAGCCTCATTCCGGGCCAGCCGAGCTACAGCCTGGGCAAGCTCTGTCAGAATATTGGCATCCCGTTGGAAGGGCGGCACCGCGCCGCCGGCGACGCGCACGCCACGGCCCTGCTCTTCGGCAAGCTGCTGACGATTACCAACGAAAGCGACGACCTGCCCCACGGCCAGGATACCAGCCACACCCTGGCCCGCGTCGATGCCCTGGCCCCCGCCGGCCGCAAGCCTGATGGCACCAAGAAGCCCTCGCCCAAGCGCGTGGCCGCCGTGCAAACGGCCATTAAAGAAGCGCTGATGCCGCCGCTGCTGCCAGCGTCGGTGGTAGCCAATTTGCCGCAGGCCACAGGCGTGTATTACTTCCACAACGAGGCGGGCGAGGTGATTTACGTGGGCAAGTCCATCAACATCTACAAGCGCATTCAGCAGCACTTTGCCATTGATGTTAAATCGCGCAAGAGCTTGGAGTTTAAGAACTCGATTGCCGATATCACCTGGGAGCTGACCGGCTCGGAACTGGTGGCGCTGCTTTATGAGTCGCACCTCATTAAGCAGATGAAGCCGGCGTATAACCGGGCACAGAGGCGCTCGGTATTTCCGGCGGGCATCTACCTGCGCACGAATGAGGACGGCTACAAGGTGCTGGCCTACGGCCGGGCCGACGCGCGCAACGCCGAAATTCCCATCATCGCGCTGGGTAACCAGTACAAGGCGCAGGGCTTCCTGTACCACAAGGTGGCCAAGTACAACCTCTGCCAGAAGCTGTGCGGGCTGTATAAAACCACCGGGCCATGCTTCGACTACCAGGTGCACCGCTGCCAGGGTGCCTGCGTGGGCCAGGAGCCGCCCGAGAGCTACAACGCGCGGGTCGACGAGGCCATCGACTCCATCAGCTACGAGCACGAGAGCTTCGTGGTAATTGGCCCGGGCCGCACCGAGCTGGAAAAGAGCATCGTGCTGGTGGAGAACGGCCGCTACCGCGGTTTCGGCTACGTGGACGAAACGTTCTCGGCGCGCAAGCTGGCCGATTTCCGGGAGGTGATTAAGGAGTACACCGACAATAAGGACATTCAGCAGATTATCCGGAACCATCTGCGCGTGAAGCGCAAAGGCGAGAAGATTAAGGTATTTGGGTAATGAAAAAGGCGGCCCGGGAAATCCCGGGCCGCCTTTTTTGGATTTGGGCAATCATTACTTCTTCCCCGCCAGAATCTCGTCCACCACGGCCGGGTCGAGCAGGGTGGTTACGTCGCCGAGGTTGCTGGTTTCGCCTTCGGCCACTTTGCGCAGGATGCGGCGCATGATTTTGCCGGAGCGGGTTTTGGGCAGGCCGCTCACCAGCTGAATCTTGTCGGGCTTGGCAATTTTGCCGATTTCGGCCACCACGGTCTCGATGATGCTGGCTTCCCATTGGCTGCGTTCGGAAGCGGTTTTGGGCAGGCCTTCCTGGCAGATGACGTAGGCGTAGATGCCCTGGCCCTTCACGTCGTGCGGGTAGCCCACCACGGCCGACTCCACTACGTGCTCGTTCTGGTTGATGGCGTTTTCGATTTCGGCCGTGCCAAAGCGGTGGCCCGAAACGTTAATCACGTCATCGACGCGGCCGATGATGCGGTAGAGGCCGTTTTCGTCGCGCCGGGCACCGTCGCCGGTGAAATAGTAGCCCGGGTAGGGCTGGAAATAGGTCTGGCGGGCGCGCTCGTGGTCGCCCCAGGTGGTGCGGATGACGCCCGGCCAGCTGGCCTTGATGGCGAGGTAGCCCTCCTGGTCGTTGCCTTCGATTTCGGAGCCGTCCTGGTTTAGCAGCACGGGCTGCACGCCGGGCAGCGGCAGGCCGGCGCGGGCGGGCACGCTGGGCGTGATGCCAGCCAGGGCCGAAATCATGATACCGCCGGTTTCGGTCTGCCACCAGGTATCCACGATGGGGCAGCGGCCCTTGCCCACGTGCTGATGGTACCAGTGCCAGGCTTCCTCGTTGATGGGCTCGCCCACCGAGCCCAGCACGCGCAGACTGCTCAGCGAATAGCTCAGCACGTTATCCAAAGGCGTGGCCATCAGGCTGCGGATGGCCGTGGGCGCTGTGTAGAAGATGGTGACGTTGTGCTTGTCAATCACCTCCCAGAAGCGGCCGGCGTCGGGGTACGTGGGCACGCCCTCGAACTGCAGCGAGGTGCTGCCGGCCAGCAGCGGGCCATAGAGTAGGTACGAGTGGCCGGTTACCCAGCCGATGTCGGCGGTGCACCAGTACACGTCGTTTTCCTCCACCTGAAACACGTTGCGGAAGGTGTAGTCGGCCCACACCATGTAGCCGGCGGTGGTGTGCACCACGCCCTTGGGCTTGCCGGTGCTGCCGCTGGTGTAGAGGATGAACAGCGGGTCTTCGGCCTTCATTTCCTCGGCCGGGCAGGTCAGGGCGGCACTTTTGGCTTCGTCGTGGAACCACACGTCGCGGCCTTCCTGCATGTTCACGGGCCAGCCCAGGTGCTCCACCACAATCACGCGGCGCACGCCGGGGCAGGTCAGCAGGGCCTCATCCACCACCGATTTCACCGGAATCTGCTTGGGGCCGCGGTTCAGGCCATCGGCAGTGAGGACGAAGTGGGCGTCGGCGTCGTTCACGCGGTCGGCGATGGCGGTGGCCGAGAAGCCGGCAAACACCACCGAGTGCACCGCCCCGATGCGGGCGCAGGCCAGCACGGCAATGGCCAGCTGCGGAATCATCGGCAGGTAGATGATGACGCGGTCGCCCTTCTCCACGCCGTTGTTCAGCAGCACGTTGGCGAACTGGCAGACCTGCTGGTAGAGCTCGCGGTATGTCAGGCGCAGGTGGCGGGTTTTGGGGTCGTTGGGCTCGAAGATGAGCGCCAGCTTGTTGCCGCGCTGGGCCAGGTGACGGTCGAGGCAGTTCTCGGTGATGTTGAGGCGGGCGCCCTCGAACCACTTGCTCTCGCCGGCCGGCGAAAACTCGCCGCTGCGCACGGTGTCCCACTTGCGGCGCCAGGTAAAGGGTTCGGCCACGCCGGCCCAGAAGCCGTCGGGGTCTTCAACGGACTGCTTGTAATCGGCGTGGTACTGCTCGAGGGTGCGGATGCGGGAGTGCATGGGGTTTTGAAGGGGTTTTAAGTTAGAAGTAGAGACGCAATATTTTGCGTCTAATTGTTGCTGATGTTGTTTGGTCTGTGAGAGTTTGGCCGTTAGCTGTTGCTGTTCAACGTGAGTCGTTCAACGCCGAGACGCGAAGTGTCGCGTCTCTACAGTCGTTCGGTAGTGAAGGCCTGACCCAGCCCACGGCGGGCTAGGCCGGCGCGGATTTCATCGAGAATGAGCGGGTCGTCGATGGTGGCGGGCATGGCGAAGTCTTCGCCGTCGGCCAGCTGGCGCAGGGTTTTGCGCAGGATTTTGCCAGAGCGGGTTTTGGGCAGGCGCTTCACCACCAGCACCTGCCGGAAGCAGGCTACCCCGCCGATGCGGGCGCGCACGGCCGCGACTAGCTCCTTTTCGAGCTGCTCCTCTCCTATCGTCTGGCCGTCTTTCAGCACCACCAGGCCGGCGGGCACCTGGCCCTTGAGGGGGTCGGCGAGGCCCAGCACGGCGCACTCGGCCACGGCCGGGTGGGCGGCGAGTATCTCCTCGATTTCGCCGGTGCTGAGGCGGTGCCCGGCCACGTTGATAACGTCATCGACCCGGCCCATGATGTAGGTGTAGCCGTCGGCGTCGCGGTAGCCGCCGTCGCCGCTGAGGTAGTAGCCGGGGAAGGTGCGCAGGTAATCCTGGTACCGTTCGTCGTCCTGCCAGAGCGTGGGGAAGCAGCCGGGGGGCAGCGGCAGTCGCACCGCCACCAAGCCGGTGGTGCCGGCGGGCACGGGCTGGCCAGCCTCGTCCAGAATCTGCACGTCGTAGCCGGGCACGGGGTG
>NZ_BAAGZM010000038.1:0-15624 GCF_054778495.1 Hymenobacter agri | reverse complement strand
CTTCGACTTCGCCACCGTGGCCGGCACCCCCGACGCCGTGCTCGACGCCGCCCCCGTCGTTTTCCTGATGGTGTCCGACGACCAGGCCATCCGCGAGCTGTTCACCGGCGAGCACGGCCTGCTAAAGTCGTCCACCACTGGCCGGCTCCTCATCAACATGAGTACCGTTTCGCCCGGCATCAGCCAGGAAATGGCGAAGCTGAGCCAGGCCCACGGCCACCAGTACCTCGACGCCCCCGTATCGGGCAGCGTGAAGCAGGCCGAAACCGGCCAGCTCGCCATCATGGTCGGCGGCGAAGAAGCCGCGTTCCACCAGGCCGAACCGTTGCTGGTACCCCTAGGCAAGCTGGCCCTGCGCGTAGGCGACGCCGGCGCCGGCAACACCGCCAAGCTCGCCATGAACGTGCTGCTCGGCTTCCAAGCCCAGGGTCTGGCCGAGGCCGTCGTCTTCGCCCAGCAGCACGGCTTGGCCACCGCCGACCTGCTCACGCTGATTAAAAACAGCGCCCTCGCCAGCACCTTCATGACCATCAAGGGCGAAGCCCTGCTGAACGAGAATTACCAAGCCGCCTTTGCCCTCAAGCTGCTGGCCAAAGACCTGCGTCTGGCCAAAGCCGAGGGCCTGCACACCCCGCTGGCCAATACCGTACATCAAACCTTCCAGGACGCCGAAGCCGCCCACGGCGACGAGGACGTCATCGCCATCCTCAAACATCTGAACGGGTAGGGGTGGGGCTCGACCCCGCCCATCGTTGTACGACTCGCGCCTGAATCGTTCGACGTTCGGGTGGATACAGGCCCCGCCCCTGCATCGTATCGGGCCATTCGCGGGCAATACTTGAAAGAAGTTTCGCCGGCGGACTTGCAAAAGCGCCTGAAAGACTGCTACCTTTGCACACCCAAAACCCGAGGCGTGCCTCAAAATCATTTGGCAGGTTGCCGAAAGAAACCATTGGCCGGACCGTCGCCGGACGTGCCAAGTAGTCTTAACCCGAAATTTCGTTGGTCCCGTTGGGCACCCGGCGAAATTTTCTTATCTTTGCGCTCCGAAAAAAGCGGACGTATTTAATTATCAATGAACACTGACCCCATTGCCGACTACCTGACCCGGGTGCGCAACGCCATCAAGGCGAACCACCGGGTGGTAGAAATCCCGGCCAGCAACATCAAAAAGGAAATCACGAAAGTGCTGTACCACAAAGGGTACATCCAATCGTACCGTTTTGATGATTCGTCGGTTCAGGGCACCATCAAAATCGCCCTGAAGTACAACCCCACCACGAAGGCCCCCGCCATCACCAAGCTGCAGCGCGTTTCGACGCCCGGCTTGCGTCAATATGTGGCAGCCGACAACCTGCCCCGCGTCCTCAGCGGCCTGGGTGTGGCCATCATCTCGACCTCGAAAGGCGTGATGACCGAAAAGGAGTGCAAAACCGAGAACGTGGGCGGCGAGGTGCTGTGCTACGTGTACTAGTCCGGAACCGCTTTAGCAAATTCAATTATGTCACGTATTGGTAAACTGCCGATTGCCGTCCCCGCCGGGGTCGCCATCTCGGTCGACAAAGACAACGCGGTGACGGTGAAAGGCCCCAAAGGCTCGCTCACTACGCAAGTAGACCGCGATATCGCCGTTGCTATCGAAGACGGTACCCTCACCGTAACCCGTCCCACGGAGCAGAAGCGCCACAAGGCCATGCACGGCCTCTACCGCGCCCTCATCAACAACATGATTACCGGCGTGAGCGCTGGTTTCGAGAAGAAGCTCGAGCTGGTGGGCGTAGGCTACAAGGCCACCGCCACCGGCAGCACGCTGGAACTGGCCCTCGGTTACTCGCACAACGTGTACCTGGCCCTGCCGAAAGAAGTAGCCGCCATGGCCGTTACCGAAAAAGGCAAAAACCCCATCGTGACCCTGACCAGCATCGACAACCAGCTGCTGGGCCAAGTGGCCGCCAAAATCCGTTCGCTGCGCAAAGTGGAGCCCTACAAAGGCAAAGGCGTGCGCTTCGTGGGTGAGATTATCCGTCGCAAAGCTGGTAAAACGGCTTCTAAATAAATTCGCATCATGGCATTTGATAAAGCAACTCGCCGCAAGCGGATTCAGCGCATCATCCGCACGAAAGTGTCCGGCACCTCGGAGCGTCCGCGCCTGTCGGTGTTCCGCAGCAACACGGGCATCTATGCTCAGATTATCGACGACACGACCGGCCGCACGCTGGCCGCTGCTACGTCGAAAAAAGTAACCGCCGAAGGTGGTAACGGCGTGGCCCTGGCCGCCGCCGTAGGCCGGCAGCTCGCCGCTGTAGCTCAGGAGAAAGGCATCACGAAAGTGGTGTTCGACCGCTCGGGCTACCTCTACCACGGTCGCGTAAAATCATTGGCTGAAGGTGCCCGCGAAGGCGGCCTCAATTTCTAAACTATCATGGCGCAAGAACGCGACAACAACAACCGGGGCGGGGGCGACCGTCAGCGCAGCAACGACCGCGACCGGAACAAGGACAACTCCCGCATGGGCGCTGATTCCGACTTCAAAGAAAAAGTAGTAGCTATCAACCGCGTAGCGAAGGTGGTGAAAGGCGGCCGCCGCTTCAGCTTCTCCGCCATCGTGGTGGTGGGCGACGGCAACGGCAACGTGGGCTACGGCCTCGGCAAAGCCAACGAAGTGACCGACGCCATTGCCAAAGGCATTGACGACGCCAAGAAGAACATTGTGAAGGTACCGATGTACAAGCACACCGTTCCCCACCTCATGGAAGGCCGCTACGGCGGTGGTTTCGTGCTGGTGCAGCCCGCTGCCGCTGGTACGGGCGTAATCGCCGGCGGTGCCATGCGCGCCGTGTTCGAGAGTGCCGGCATCAAGGACGTGCTGGCGAAGTCGAAAGGCTCGTCGAACCCCCACAACGTGGTAAAAGCAACGTTTGCCGCCCTCGCCAAAATGCGCGACCCGCTGCAAATCGCTCAAGCCCGTGGTATCTCTTTGGCCCGCGTTTTTAACGGTTAATTGAACATGGCACAAATTCAAGTAAAGCTCGTGCGCAGCGCCATCGACCGCCCCGAGCGTCAGAAGCGCATCGTTCAGTCCCTGGGCCTGAACAAACTCAACAGCACCGCGCAGCACGACGTGAACCCGTCCATTATGGGCATGGTAAACAGCGTGAAACACCTGCTCGAAGTAACTGAACTGTAAGACTCGTATTTCGTCATGCTCAATCTCAGCAATCTCCAACCCGCCGTCGGCTCTACCAAGGGCAAGAAAATCGTCGGCCGGGGCGAAGGCTCCACGCGCGGCGGTACGTCGACGCGGGGCCACAAAGGCGCCAAGTCGCGTTCGGGCTACAAGCGTAAGTCCGGCTTCGAAGGCGGCCAGATGCCCCTCCAGCGTCGTGTGCCCAAGTTCGGCTTCAAGAGCCTGAACCGCGTCGAGTACAAGGCTATCAACCTCGATGCCCTCACCTCGCTGCTCGACAAAGACGCTTCGGCTACGACCATGGACGCCGCGTACTTCGTGGCCAACGGTCTGGTGTCGAAAAACGCCAAAATCAAAGTTCTCGGCCGCGGCGAAATCGCCAAGGCGGTAGAAGTTCATGCTCACGCGTTCTCGAAGTCGGCCGTTGAAGCCATCGAGAAGGCCGGCGGCAAAGCGGTAACGCTCTAATAGCTACCTTCGGCAATGAATAAGTTTATCGAGTCGATAAAAAACATCTTTGCGATTGAGGATTTGCGTACGCGAATCCTCAATACGCTTTTCTTCATTGCCATCTATCGCCTAGGCGTTTACGTGGTGTTGCCGGGCGTGGACCCCACGCAGCTCAAGACCGGCGCCCAAGGCTTGTTTGGCATTCTGGATACGCTGCTCGGCGGCGCTTTCAGCCACGCGTCCATCTTCGCGCTGGGCATCATGCCGTACATCTCGGCGTCGATTGTGTTGCAGCTGCTCACCATCGCCGTGCCCTACTTCCAGAAGCTCCAGAAGGAAGGCGAGTCGGGACGTAAGAAAATCAACCAGTACACCCGGATTCTCACGATTCCGATTGTGTTGGCCCAATCGGTTGGCTTCATCGCCACGATTAACGCCGAAGCCATCATCAACCCCGGCACGTTCTTCACCATCTCGACCATGATTATCATCACGGCCGGCACGCTGTTCTGCATGTGGCTGGGCGAGAAAATCACGGACAAAGGCATCGGCAACGGTATCTCCATGATTATCATGATTGGTATCGTGTCGCGTCTCCCCGGTGCCATCATCGGTGAGGCCGCTGCCAAAGGCGTGAACAAGTCCCTGATTTTCCTGCTGGAAATGGTGGTGCTGTTCCTCGTGGTAATGGCGGTTATCGTGCTCACGCAAGCGGTTCGCCGCATCGCGGTGCAGTACGCTAAGCAAGTTGGCGGCACCACGCAACTGGATGCGCAGCGTCAGTTCATTCCCCTCAAGGTGAATGCAGCCGGTGTAATGCCCATCATCTTCGCCCAGTCGTTGATGTTCGTACCCGCCATCGTGGCGTCGGTATGGCAGAACCAGAGCGATACCGCCAGCTACATCGGCGTGAAGTTTTCGGACTACACTTCGTGGCAGTACAACCTGACCTTCGGCCTGCTGATTATCATCTTCACCTACTTCTACACGGCTATCAGCGTCAATCCTAACCAGATTGCCGATGACCTGAAGCGGAGCGGTGGTTTCGTGCCCGGCGTGAAACCTGGCCGCGATACCTCGGAATACATCGATGAAATTCTGACGCGCATCACCCTGCCGGGTGCCGTGGCGCTGGCTCTCATCGCCATTTTCCCCGCGCTGGCTTTGTTGCTGGGCGTAACCCGTCCGTTCTCGGCTTTCTATGGCGGCACGTCACTCATCATCATGGTGGGGGTAGTGCTCGACACGGTGAACCAGGTGCAGAGCTACTTGTTGATGCAGCACTACGACGGCATGATGAAATCGGGTAAGCTGCGCGGTCGCACGGCCCAGCCCATTTCCATTGCCTCGTAATTTAACAATGGCAAAAGGTCCGATTCAATACAAAACCGAAGAGGAGATTGACCTCATGCGGGCAAGCGGCCAACTGCTTGCCCGGGCTCACGGCGAAGTCGCGAGCTTGGTGAAGGAAGGAGTAACGACGCGGCAGCTGGACAAGCGCGCGGAGGAGTTCATCCGGGACCACGGCGGAATACCTTCCTTCAAAGGATTATACGGTTTCCCCTATAGCCTGTGTCTCTCGCCGAATTCGGTGGTGGTGCACGGGTTCGCCACCGACGAGCCGCTGAAAAGTGGCGACATCATCTCGGTGGATTGCGGGGTGTTGCTGAATGGCTACCATTCAGATAGTGCTTACACTTACCCAATCGGGGAAGTGGCGCCGGAAGTGCTGACGCTGCTCAAGGAAACGAAAGCGGCGCTGTACAAAGGCATCGAACAAGCCGTGAGCGGCAACCGCGTGGGCGACATTAGCTATGCTATCCAGAACCATGTAAGCCGTTTGGGCTACGGGGTGGTGCGCGAGTTGGTGGGCCACGGCGTGGGAGCCGAGTTGCACGAGAAACCCGAGGTGCCGAACTATGGCAAGCGGGGCTCGGGGCCGCTCTTGCAAACGGGGTTGACCTTGGCCATTGAGCCGATGGTCAACCTGGGCAAGAAGGACGTGGTGCAGGAGGCGGATGGCTGGACCATTCGCACCAAAGACCGCAAACCTTCGGCGCACTTTGAGCACACCGTAGTAGTTAGAAAAGAAAAGGCGGAGATTCTCACCTCCTTTGAATACATCGAAAAAGCATTGCAGCAGTAGCCCTTATGGCAAAACAAGCCTCGATTGAGCAGGACGGTACCATCCTCGAAGCCCTTTCCAACGCCATGTTCCGCGTGGAGCTGGAAAACGGTCACCAACTGATTGCCCACATTTCGGGCAAGATGCGGATGCACTACATCAAGATTCTGCCCGGCGACAAGGTGAAGCTGGAAATGTCGCCCTACGACTTGTCGAAGGGCCGGATTAAGTATCGTTATAAATAAACCCGTTTCCCTTCACAGGTCATGAAAGTAAAAACCTCGGTGAAAAAGCGTAGCGTGGACTGCAAACTGGTCCGCCGTAATGGCAAGCTCTACGTCATCAACAAGAAAAACCCCCGCTTTAAGCAGCGTCAGGGTTAATTCAATTTTTAGAACCCCGGAACCTTGGGTACTGGGCAGGTGGTTAAGCACTTCCTGCCCGCCTTCCAAGTAGTTGCCGGGTTTCTGTCCGCAAACACATAACCACACACAATGGCTCGTATCGCAGGGGTTGATATCCCGGACAACAAGCGCGGCGAAATTTCGCTGACCTACATCTTCGGCATCGGCCGGAGCAACGCCAGCAAGATTCTGGTAAAAGCTGGCGTCGACGTCAACAAGAAGGTGAAGGACTGGACCGACGAGGAGTCGGGTGCTGTCCGCGCCATCATTGCCGCCGAGCACAAGACCGAAGGCGTGCTGCGCTCGGAAGTAACGACGAACATCAAGCGTTTGATGGACATCGGCTGCTACCGTGGTCTGCGTCACCGCAAAGGTCTGCCGGTTCGTGGTCAGCGCACCAAGAACAACTCGCGTACCCGCAAGGGCAAGCGCAAAACGGTGGCCGGCAAGAAGAAGGCAACGAAATAAACTTAACCGGGAATCGGCGCTGGCTCTGGCGAGTAGTATACTCGCGCAGCCAGCGCCAACACCTCCCGCATTTTTTGCGATAACCAAATGGCACAAAAAAGAAAAGACAAAGCCAAGAAGCGCGTTGTCGTGGTGGAGCAGGTGGGCCAGGTACACATCCGTGCCTCGTTCAACAACATCATCATCTCCATCACCAACAACAACGGTCAAGTTATTTCGTGGGCTTCGGCCGGCAAAATGGGCTTCCGTGGCTCGAAGAAAAATACGCCCTACGCCGCTCAAATGGCGATGAGCGACTGCGGCAAAGTAGCCCACGACTTGGGCATGCGCAAAGCCGAAGTATTCGTGAAAGGCCCGGGTGCGGGCCGTGAGTCGGCCATCCGCGCCCTCGGCAACGTGGGCATTGAGGTGACCACCATCCGCGACGTAACGCCGCTGCCCCACAACGGCTGCCGCCCTCCCAAGCGTCGTCGCGTTTAGTTTTTCACATCAGTTAGGATAATCAAATGGCACGTTATACCGGCCCTACCTCAAAAATTGCCCGTCGCTTCAACGAGCCGATTTTCGGCCCGAGCAAGGCGCTCAACAAGAAAGCATATCCTCCGGGCCAGCACGGCCGCGGCCGCCGCAAGAAGCAGTCGGAATACGCGGTGCAGCTGATGGAGAAGCAGAAGGTGAAGTACATGTATGGCATGTTGGAGAAGCAATTCGAAAACCTGTTCCACAAGGCTGCCACCATGCCCGGCATCACCGGCGACAACCTGCTCGCCCTGCTGGAAGCCCGTCTGGACAACACCGTGTACCGTTTGGGCATTGCCTCGACGCGTCGCGCGGCTCGTCAGCTGGTGGGCCACAAGCATATCACCGTGAACGGTGAAGTGGTGAACATCCCTTCGTACCACCTGCGTCCCGGCGACATCGTGGCCGTGCGTGAGAAGTCGAAGTCGTTGGAAGCCATTACCACGAGCCTGTCGGTTCGCAACTCGCGCCAGTTCTCGTGGCTGGAGTGGGACGGCAAGGAGTTGGCTGGCAAGTTCACCAATGCTCCTTCGCGCGAGCTGATTCCGGAGAAAATTACGGAGCAGCTCATCGTCGAACTGTATTCGAAGTAATAGCGCTACTGGTAGCGGCCCGGCAGTTTGCCGGGCCGCACTTGTGCTTACTCGATTAGGCAGCGCACGCTTCGGCTTGCGCTTATTGAGTTTAAGCGGTTTGCGCCAAGGTTTCTTTAATATCCGGCACAGGCTAGGGCCGGTGCTACAACTTTTTTAACGCCCCACATATGTCAATCTTAGCTTTTCAGATGCCGGAGAAAGTGGTGATGGAGAAATCCGACGACTTCACCGGGACGTTTGAATTTAAGCCGCTCGAGAAGGGCTACGGCGTCACCATCGGCAATGCGCTGCGTCGCATTCTGTTGTCGTCGCTGGAGGGTTTCGCCATCACTTCGGTGCGCACCAACAGCGTGCTGCACGAGTTTTCGACCATCGAAGGCGTGATTGAGGACATGTCCGAAATCATTCTGAACCTGAAAATGGTTCGCTTCAAGAAGGTGAGCGACGCCATCTCGGATAAAATTACGGTGCGCGTGAAAGGCCAGGATACCTTCTCGGGCGCTGATATTGCCAAGTTCGCCAGCGGCTTCGAAGTGCTGAACCCCGACCACGTGATTGCTCACCTCGACCCCAGCGTGGAGCTGGAGATGGAGCTGACGATTGCCCGGGGCCGCGGCTACGTGCCCGCCGACGAGAATAAG
This sequence comes from Hymenobacter agri, assembly GCF_054778495.1. Lineage (NCBI taxonomy): Bacteria > Pseudomonadati > Bacteroidota > Cytophagia > Cytophagales > Hymenobacteraceae > Hymenobacter > Hymenobacter agri. Next base: position 7,234 of record NZ_BAAGZM010000038.1, on the reverse strand, counting down.
CCGGCTGACCAGGTTTTCGGTCAGATTGCCATCGACGCTATCTACACGCCCATCAAAAACGTGAAGTATAGCATTGAGAACACCCGTGTGGAGCAGAAGACCGACTATGAGAAGCTCGTTATCGAGATTCAGACCGACGGTTCGATTCACCCGGAGGACGCGCTGAAAGGTGCGGCCAACATCCTCATTCAGCACTTCATGCTGTTCTCGGATAACACGATGACCCTCGAGGGCCCGCGCGTGACCGAGGACGAGCCGATTGATGAGGAAACCATGCAGATGCGCAAGATGCTCAAGACTCCGCTGGAGGACATGGAGCTCAGCGTACGCGCGAAGAACTGCCTGAAGGCGGCCGACATCAAGACGATGGGTGAGCTGGTGCAGCTCGAAATCGCCGACATGATGAAGTTCCGCAACTTCGGTAAGAAGAGCCTCACCGAACTCGAAAACCTCGTGGAAGAGCGTGGCCTGGAGTTCGGCATGGACCTGAGCAAGTATCGGCTCGACGAAGAATAATTATTTGATGTGGAGATGTGAAAATGTGGAAAGATGAGCTTCGAGCTCGGTTTTCATTTTCACATCTCCACATTTTTTCATTTTCACATTTTTCACCAGTGTGCCCCAGGGGCAGCGGTTCTAATGAGGCCTTGAGGCCCGCCGTGGTCGCCGCCCGCAAGCACACATTTTTTTACACGACCAATGCGTCACGGAAGAAAAATTAACCACCTGGGCCGTACCACCGCCCACCGCCACGCCATGCTCTCGAACATGGCTTCGTCGCTCATCCTGCACAAGCGTCTGACGACGACTGTGGCCAAAGCCAAAGCCCTGCGCAAGTACGTGGAGCCGATGCTGACCAAGTCGAAGGAAGACACGACGCATTCGCGTCGTATGGTGTTCGCCGCCCTGCAGGACAAAGAGTCGATTAAAGAGCTGTTTGGCAACATTTCGGGCAAAATTGCTAACCGTCCCGGTGGCTATACCCGCATCCTGAAGCTGAGCGACAGCCGTCTGGGTGACAACGCCGAGATGTGCATCATCGAACTGGTGGACTTCAACGAGACCCTGATTGAGTCGAAGCAGGCGGCTGCTGATAAGGCTGCTGGCACTACCCGTCGTTCGCGTCGTGGTGGTAAGAAGGCTGCTGGCGATGCGGCTACTTCGGCTACCGAAGTGAAAGGCGAAGCTGTAGCCCCGAATGCTAAGGTTGAGCAGTCGGCTCCGGCTGATACGGCTACCGAAACGCTGCACAATGGCGAGAGCCGCGAAGAAGCCAAGGCTGACGAAGCCGGTGCTTAATTCGTAGTAATTGCTGCAAGATTGAAAGGGACGCTCCGCGAGGGGCGTCCCTTTTTTTGTGCTGACGAGGGGTTTTATTCGCGCAGCCGGTGCGCCTCACCCCCGGCCCCTCTCCAAAAAGGAGAGGGATGCCAAGCGAATTGGGATTGGGTGGGTAAGCTGCTTTGGGTTCGCAGGTGGTTTGCTTGGGTTCGTGGAAGTTTTAGGTGGGTTGGAAAGATTGCGGGTGCTTTCGTAGGGTTGGGAGGCGTGTTTTGGGCATCTTTTAACCCAAACGCTGACGCCATGAGAGCCTGCTTTACTTTACTGATTCTGTTGTTGATGGTGGGACGGGGCTTCGGCCAGCAGGTGCTCGTGACGGGTCGCGTGCTGGATATGAAGCAACAAGCAGTGCCGTTTGCGACGGTGTTGCTGGTGGCGGCCGGTGATTCGGTCGCGGTGGACGCGGGCCGGGCGGATGAGCAGGGTGCTTATGTGTTGAAGGCGAAGCGGGCGGGGCAGTATCAGGTAGCGGCTACGGCCGTGGGGTTTCAGAAGGCTAGGAGCGGTGCTTTCGCAGTGGGTGCGGCGGCGGTACGCGTGCCGGCGCTGGTGCTGGTGGCTTCGGCGCAGACGCTGGGCGAGGTGCAGGTGGTGGGCCGCAAGCCACTGCTGGAGATGCAGGCGGGTAAGATGGTGGTGAACGTGGCAGGTAGCCTCACGGCGGGCGCTACGGCGCTGGAGGCGCTGCAGAAGGTGCCGGGGCTGGTGGTGATGAACAACCGCATCAGCGTAGTGGGGCGTGAGGGCGTGATTATTCAGATTGATGGGCGCACGACGCAATACACCGATGTGGTGAGCGTGCTGAAGGACTTTCCGAGCAGCAGCATCGAGCGGATTGAGGTGCTGACGCAGCCGGACGCCAGCCACGACGCGGCGGGCAACGCGGGCATCATCAACATCATTCTGAGCAAGAATGCCGACCTGGGTACCAACGGCACGCTGACGGTAGCGGGCGGCTACGGGCGCTTCGGCAAGGGCAGTGCGACGCTGGATTTGACCCACCGCACCAAGCAGCTGAACCTGTTCGGCAACTACGGCTACACCTACCGGAAAACGTACGAGCAGCTGAATACCGAGCGCCAAGGCACCGGAGCGGAAGGAAACTATCACCAAACCAGCTACCAGCCGCGGGAGGCCAATGTGCAGACCCTCCGCGCCGGGGCCGACTACCGCCTGACGCAGCGGCAGACGGTGGGCCTGCTACTGAATGGCTACACCAACCGCACCACCGTGGCGGGCCAGAATCAGACCGAAGCCAGCAGCGGCACCGGCGTGCAGACGACAAACAACACGCGCCGCCTGACGGACTCGTACGCCGGCAACGTCAACTACAAGCTGCTGCTCGATACGCTGGGGCAGGAGCTGACGGCCGACGCGGACTACTCGCGCTACCGCTCCGACAGCTACGGGCGGCTGCGCAATGAGGTGGTGGCCGACGGCCGGGGCCGCACGGAGCAGCTACAGAACGACCAGCTGACGGATATCACGCTGCGCTCGGGCAAGGTAGACTACCGCCGGCCGGTGCGGGCCGGGCTAAAGGTGGCGCTGGGAGCGAAGGCCAGCCAGGCCACGATTGGTAGCGTGGTGGCGCTGAGCGGTGGCGCGGTGGCGCGCAACGATGATTTCAGCTACACGGAAGGAATTCGGGCGGCGTACGGGCAGGCGGAGGGCACGGCGTGGAGCGTGAACTGGCAGGGCGGGCTGCGGGGCGAATGGACGAATACGCGGGCTATTTCACGGACTGATGGGCAGCTAGTAGAGCGCAGTTACGGCCAGCTCTTTCCGAGCCTGAGCCTAGACCGGGCAGTGTATAAATCGGCGGGGCTGAGCCTGGCTTATAGCCGCCGCATCGACCGGCCGAGCTACCAGGATTTGAACCCCAGTATTGTGTACCTCGACCCGTACACCTCGCAGCGCGGCAACCGGTTCCTGAAGCCGCAGTTCACCAATGACTATAAACTGTCCCTCACGTGGCAGAAGCAGCCCTTCCTGATGCTGGGCTACAGCCGCACGCAGGATGCTATTAGCCTGGTGACGGCTACGGAGGACAGTGCGGTGTACTCGACCACGGCCAACCTCGACCACTTGGAGCGGTATAGCGGCACGGTGAACTTCCCGCTGAACATGGGCAAGCGCATGACGGGCTACGCGGGCGTGAACGTGTTTTACAATCAGTATCTGAGCCAGTACCTGGGCAGCACCTACCGCAACGGGCGCACAGCGGCCACCTTTTATGCGCAGTCGAATACGAAGCTGCCGCACGGCTTCACGTTTGAAGTATCGAGCTACTACCAGACGGCGGGCGTGAACGGGCTGGTAAACTTCCGCGGCTTCGGGGCGCTGAACCTGGGCTTGCAGAAGACGCTGCTGAACGAGCGGGCTACCTTCCGACTGTCGCTGAACGACGCGCTGTTTTCGGCCAAGCAGCGCGGCACGGTGCGCTACCAGAACCTGGACGTGAGCTTCCTGAGCTATGGCGAGAGCCGGCAGCTGCGGGCCAGCTTCAGCTACAAGCTGGGTAATGCGCAGATGAAAGCCGCCCGCAAGCGGGGCACTGGGCTGGACGAGGAGCGGGGCCGCGTGAAAACGGATAAGGAATAGCTTCTTCGGCAACTTTCCCGGTTCTTCGCCCCATGAAACTGTCGCTGCAACGGCCGAGCCGCTCCGACCTGCTGCTGGTGCTGGTGTACTGGCTGCTGGCGGCCCCCATCATCTTCTTTAGCTACAGCCGTGAGTATGCGCTGGAGCGCGCCGTGGCGGGCATTCTCTACACTATTGTGCTCGATTCGGCAGCGGTGTACCTGCTCGTTTTTGGGTTTTTGCCGCTGGTGCTGGCCCGGCGCAACCCGGTGGTGGTGCTGGGCGGGCTGGTGGTATTTGTGTTCATTGACGCGCACTTCTACTGGCTGGGCTACGATTTACTGTTCAGCTCCAAGCCCCTGCACTGGAACTTGCTCACCCTGCTAAACGCCGTGATGCACCACACCCAGAGCTACGGCATGCTGGGCATTCTGCTGGCCGGCAAGCGTTACGCCGATGTGCAGCGCCGCCTGCTCGAAACCCAGAAAGCGCAAACCGAAAGTGAGCTGCGCAGCCTGAAAGCCCAGATTGACCCGCACTTTCTGTTCAATAACCTCAACGTGCTGCGCGGCCTCATTCAGCAGGACCCGGCCGAGGCCAACGAGTACCTGGGCCGCTTCGCCAACCTTTACCGCTTCCTGATTCGGCACAAGGACGATGATTTTGTAGCGCTGGCCGACGAGCTGCGCTTCGTGGAGGAGTACGTGTACCTGTTGCGCCACCGCTTCGGTACGGCCTACGATTTCCGGCAGGAAATTGCGGTGGGGGTAGAGCCCGCCCGGCTGCTGGTGGTGCCGGGCACGGTGCAGCTGCTGGTCGAAAACGCCATCAAGCATAACGCCGGTGATGAGGATGCCCCGCTGCTCATCACCATCGAAGCCACGGCTACGGCCCTGACCGTGGCCCACCCGCGGCGGCCTAAGCGCACGGCCGTCGACTCGCTGGGCACGGGCCTGACCAACTTGCGCGAACGCTACCGCCTGCTCACCGACCAGGAAGTGCGTGTAGAGGCAACGACGGCCGTTTTTGCCGTAACGGTGCCGCTGCTGGCCCCTGCCCGCCCCGCGGTGCTTCAATCCCTGACTGCTGTATGAATATTCTGATTCTGGAAGACGAAGTGCTGGCCGCCCGCCAAACGGTGCAGTTTCTGGAGCGGGCCGGGCTAGGCCAGCCGGCGCCGCCCGTGCTGCGCAGCATCGAAAAAGCCCTGGCCTGGTTGCAAAGCAACCCCATGCCCGACCTGATTTTCTCCGATATCGAGCTGCTTGATGGCAACGTGTTTGCGCTCTACGAACAGTTTCGGGTGACGTGCCCGGTCATCTTCACCACGGCCTACGACCAGTTTCTGCTGCCCGCTTTCCGGGGCAATGGCATTGCCTACCTGCTCAAGCCCTTCGAGTACGAGCAGTTCGAGGAGGCACTCCATAAGTACCGCCTGCTGCAGAACAGCCTGCGTCCGGCTGCTACCGCGGTGCCCACCGCGCCCGCCGAAGTCTCGCTGAGCCCCCACGTGTTGCGTGAGTTGAGCGAGGCGCTGCGCCACCAGAACCAGCCGCAGTACAAACAACGGTTTTCAGTGCGGATGCGCACCGGGCTCTACCTGCTGCTGGTGGCTGACATTGCCTACGTACAGGCCGATGAAGGCGTGACGTTTGCGGTGGATGCCGCGGGCACCCGCTACCCGCTGGCGGGCACGCTCGCTGAGCTGGGGCGCCAGCTCGACCCACGCCAATTTGGCCGGCTCAATCGCTCGGAGCTGGTGAACGTGACTTTTGTGGAGAAAATGGAGCCGTATTTCAATAACCGGCTGGCGGTGCAGCTGCGCACCCGGCCGGCCACTACGCTCGTCACCAGCGCTGCCCAGACGCCGGAGTTCCGGCGCTGGCTGGAAGGCTAGACTACTGCGGGAAGGTGTACTCGTAGAGGTCGCCCTTCTCGGTACTGATGAGCAGCGTGCGGTCGTCTTTGAACACGGCACCTTCGGTCTGGCCGGCGCCTTCGAGCGAAACCTCGCGCGGCGTGGCTTTCAGAATATCGGCCCAGGTATTGCCGTCGAGGATGAACAGCTCGCCGCGGCCCAGCAGCACGAGGCGATGGCCGTCGGCCCGCAGAGCCGCATCGGTAACCTGGCCGGGAATGGCGAGGGTGGTGACGAGTTTGGCGGTGTAGGTACCGGGCTGCTCGGGCACAGTGTATACTTTGCTGGCCTGGTCCTGGGCGCGGTCTTTAGTGAACAGCCATACCTGGCCATTGTGCCAGAGGCTGGCTTCCACGTCGAAGTTGCGCTGCTTTTTCTTGGGCGGAAATTCGCTTTGGTCGGGATAGGAAAAGGCGATGGTGCCGACGGTTTGGGGCGCATCGGGCCGGAACTTGTAAAGCTTCAGGTCGCGGCGGGCCGACTCGTTGTTGCCGCAATCGCCGATGTAATAATTACCGCTGTTGTCGCGGCTCAGGCTTTCCCAGTCGTGGTTGGTGGCGGGCACGTCGAGCTTGCGTACCAGTTCGCCGGTCCCGTCAATTTCGTAGAGCGTGGGAGCGTTGCCATCGTCGCCAAAACTGAAGTAGTGGCCTGCAGTGGGCGCGGGCGCCAGGCCCGAGCTTTCGGGCACCACGCCCTTCACCGAGCCCACCTTACGCAAACCCGGAATGGCTGCGGCGGCGTCTTTGTTTTTGCGCCGGTCGCCGCCCTTGGGCATTTCCGGGGCCGTCTGGACGGTTGGCTTATCGGTTTGACTATCGGACTGCGCCTGCGAGCAGGCACTGGTGAGCAACAAGGCCGCAGCGGCCGGCAGCAGTGGAAGAAAGCGCATTAAAACAACAACTAGTGAGCCTGCCTATACGCAATCGAGGGGACTAGGGTACGGGGTCGTAGCCGTGCCCGCCCCACGGATGGCAGCGCCCGATGCGCCGCAGCGCCAGCCAGCCCCCGCGCCAGGGCCCGTACTTCGTGATGGCCTGCGTAGCATAGGCTGAGCAAGTGGGCGCGTAACGGCAGCTCGGGGCGGTGAGCGGGGAAATGAAGCGCTGATAAAACCAGACGAGGCCGAGAAAAAGGGCGCGGAACAGGCGGGAAAGCATGGCGATGAGCAATAATAACGGCGCGGAAAGCTACTTCGGTAGCGCATTCAGCTCCCGCTTCCAGTGCTCCCAATCGGGCAGCAGGCGGGTTTGCAGGTCGTAGAAAGCTTGGGAATGGTCGCCAACCAGCAGGTGGCAGCACTCGTGCAGCAGCACGTAGTCGAGGCACTCGGGGCGGGCGCGCACCAGCTCTGGCGAAAGCCGGATGCGGGCCGTGCGCGGCGTGCAGCTGCCC
>NZ_BAAGZM010000037.1:0-15676 GCF_054778495.1 Hymenobacter agri | reverse complement strand
GCCGTCGCCGAGCCGGCCCCGCGCAGGTTCACCAGTGCCGTAATCATAATCGTCACCGGAATCAGTGCCTCAATAATGGCGGGTTTGAACGCCACCAGCCCCAGCGTGGCCAGCGCCAGCGTGAGCGAGTGCCCCACCGTGAAGCTCGTGACCAGGGCAAGCACGCGCCGCCAGTCGGCCAGCACGTAGGGCGCGCACAGCGCCAGCAGAAACGTAAGGTGGTCGGCCGCGCGCGGCGTGCAGATGTGCAGGAACCCCAGTTGCAGGTAAGTCTGAAAAACGGTCATGGCGGCAAAGCTACCGGCCGTAAGGGCCTGCTACCGTTGCCAACTGTCGAAATCATGTGCCCACGAGATGCAGTGCCCACTTTATCTACACGACAACGGCGACGGTATTACTCTCTATATGGCCAACCTACTGTTCCTCCCTCTTATACAAAAAACGAACAATTAAGACATTTCAACTAATGAATTCAGCAAATCAATTCGTCATAAATATCTAAAAATCATTGTTTTAAACCTATTAATTCATTTTAAAAATCCGACTTTAGAGAGAAATCCCAGCTTTTGGCAACGCTGAGCCAGGCAACGTACTTCGCTTTATCAATCACCATCTTATTGCTGCTCATGCTACGCTCCTTCCTTTTTCTGCTTTTCCTGGCTGGCCCGGCCGCTGCCCAGACGCCCCTCGCTCCTTCCGTTGCCGCTACCGAGCTGCCGGCCACGCCACCGGCTAGTCGAACTGCGGCCGATACGGCGCGGGCAATTCACCGGCTGTATGCCCGGCACCGGCACTTCGGCGCGGCGCTCACTGCGGGCGCCATTGTTACCGACCTGACGCTGGCCGGTATTTCGGCCACAGAGGAAAGCCGCGATGAGCAAAAATCTCCCGGCGGAAGCGGCTACGGCAATTTTGTTGGCAATGGCCCCTTATTACATTTCGGCTTCGGTGGGTTTGCGCTGATTTACGGCATACTGGTTGCCCCGGTGGCGGTGGTCGGAGTTGAGCAGCTAATTGCCTACGGCCCCAAGCACGAAGCGAAAGTGCTGAACCAGTACCACGACACACACACTCTGCCCAAACGCGTTGCCCGCAAGCTGCGCCGGTACCTGCGCTAAGCGGCCATTCATTGCCTGCTATGCCCCCCCCCGGGTAATGCCGGGAATGCTGACCAGCCAGTAGCCACAAGCCAATGCCAATCATTCCCCCACCCCGCCGCCGTGGCCACCGCGGCCGGGGTAGCGAGAAGTTTCTAAGTTCGTCCCGTTCGCTTCTATTACGGCGCGCTTAGCAAGCACATAGCGGAATTGCTTATTTTGAAGAATACCGCTTGCATTTCGAAATACCTTTCCAATACCTATGCTACGTGTCCTCTGCATTTTGCTGCTATATTCCTTTCCCATTTATGGGCAAGTTCCCTCCAATGCCTCAACCAGCATAACTCCTTCTGCAACTTCCTCACACCTGTATACTGCGACCGACACGGTACAAGCCATTCATCGGTTGTTCAAAGCACGTCGCACCGGCGGCTATATCTTGACTGGAGGTGCCGTGATTTTTACGCGCATTGTTTTCACATCGGCTGGCACCGTACCAGCGGGCGTTTTTGGAGTTGTGGTTGGTGGAATACCGGCCGTAATTGGTTTTGGAAAGATTGTGCGATTTAGTATGAGCAGCGAAAATAAAGTTGTAGAGGACTTTGAAAAAACCAAAACACTTCCGAAATCAATTCGTCGCAGGCTCAAACGAGAATATTTTAAGTACGCAGGGGTTTTACTAAAAAAAGCCCCGCCAGCATAATGCTAACGGGGCTTTCCCATTCAAACTCAACTAACAATTACACCGCTGGCATTTCCACGTTCTCGAACTTCACCGCGCCGTCTTCCAGCACGGCTTCTACCACGGCATCTTTCGATACGCGGCCCGAAAGAATGTCTTTCGACAGCTCGTTCAAAATCACGCGCTGGAGCACGCGCTTCAAAGGCCGCGCGCCGAACTGCGGGTCGAAGCCGGACTCGCCCAGGTAGTCGAGCACTTCGTTCGTGGCTTCGAGCTGGATGCCGGCCTCGGCCAGGCGCTGCTGGATTTGCTTGAACTGGATGTCGACGATGCGGCGGATTTCCTTGCGCTTGAGGGGCTGGAACATCACGATTTCGTCGATGCGGTTCAGGAACTCGGGGCGCATGTGCTGCTTGAGGCGCTCCACCACTTCGTCGCGGGTGCGGTCGACGACCTCCTCGTGGTTGAACTCGTTAAGGTCCTTGAAGTTCTTCTGGATGATGTCGGCCCCGGTATTCGAGGTCATGATGATGATGGTGTTCTTGAAGTTCGCCACCCGGCCTTTGTTGTCGGTGAGGCGGCCGTCGTCGAGCACTTGCAGCAGGATGTTGAACACGTCGGGGTGGGCTTTCTCGATTTCATCGAGCAGCACCACCGAGTAGGGCTTGCGGCGCACGGCCTCCGTGAGCTGGCCGCCTTCGTCGTAGCCCACGTAGCCGGGAGGCGCGCCGATGAGCCGCGACACGGCGTGGCGCTCCTGAAACTCGCTCATGTCGATGCGCACCATGGCGTTTTCGTCATTGAACAAATACTCGGCTAAGGCCTTGGCCAGCTCGGTTTTGCCCACGCCGGTAGTGCCCAGGAAGATGAACGAGCCGATGGGCCGCTTGGGGTCTTGCAGGCCGGCGCGGGAGCGGCGCACGGCGTCGGAGATGGCCGCGATGGCTTCGCTCTGCCCAGCCACGCGCTTGCCCAGCTCGGCTTCGAGGTTGAGCAGCTTCTCGCGGTCCGATTGCAGCATCTTGCTCACCGGAATACCGGTCCACTTGGCCACCACTTCAGCGATGCTCTCGCTGGTCACCACTTCCTGCAGCATGGTGCCGCCGTCCTTATTGGCGTTGGCTTCGTCCTGCAGGGTTTTCAGCTTGGCTTCAGCTTCCTGAATCTTGCCATAGCGCAGCTCGGCTACCCGGGCATAATCGCCCTGGCGCTCGGCTTGCTCAGCTTCCAGCTTGAATTGCTCGATGGCTTCCTTCTGGGTTTGAATGCCGGTGAGGACGCCTTTTTCGCTTTCCCAGCGGGCCTTGAGGCTGTCGCGGCGGTCGTTCAGCTCGGCCAGCTCTTTGCTGAGGATGGCTTCGCGGTCGCGGTTGTCTTCGCGGCGGATGGCTTCGCGCTCAATTTCGAGCTGCATGATGCGGCGCTGAATCTCATCCAGCTCCACGGGCATGGAATTCAGCTCGATGCGGAGCTTGGCGGCGGCCTCGTCCATGAGGTCGATGGCCTTGTCGGGCAAAAACCGGTCGGTGATGTAGCGGGCGCTCAGCTCCACGGCCGCAATCACGGCGTCGTCGGTAATGCGCACGCCGTGGTGCAGCTCGTACTTTTCCTTGATGCCGCGCATGATGCTGATGGCGTCCTCAATGGTCGGCTCGTCCACCATCACGGCCTGGAAACGGCGTTCGAGGGCCTTGTCCTTCTCGATGTATTTCTGGTATTCCTTGAGCGTGGTGGCCCCGATGGCGTGCAGCTCGCCGCGCGCCAGGGCGGGCTTGAGCAGGTTGGCAGCGTCCATGGCGCCTTCGCCCCCGCCGCCAGCCCCGATGAGGGTGTGCATCTCGTCGATGAAGAGCACAATCTGGCCGTCGGAGTCGGTCACTTCCTTGATGACGGCCTTGAGGCGCTCCTCAAACTCGCCCTTGTACTTGGCCCCGGCCACGAGCAGACCCATGTCGAGGCTCATGATGGTTTTGTCGCGCAGGTTTTCGGGCACGTCGCCGGCCACGATGCGCTGGGCCAGGCCCTCCACGATGGCGGTTTTGCCCACGCCGGGCTCGCCGAGCAGCACGGGGTTGTTTTTGGTGCGGCGCGAGAGGATTTGCAGCACGCGGCGGATTTCCTCGTCGCGGCCAATCACGGGGTCCATCTTGCCGGTACGCACCTGCTCGTTAAGGTTGCGGGCGTAGCGGTTCAGGCTCTGGTACTGGTCTTCGGCACTCTGGCTCGTGACTTTGCGCCCGCCGCGCAGCTCCTGGATGGCGGCCTTGAGGTCTTTCTCATTGAAGCCGGTGTCTTTGAGCAGCGTGGCCACGGCATCGCGGCCGCCGAGGATGCCCAGCAGCAGGTGCTCGACGGACACGAACTCGTCGCCCATGTCCTTCATGGCGGCGTTGGCGCGCTGCACGGCGGCGGCCGCATCGTTGGCGAAATAGGGCGAGCCGCCGCTCACCTTGGGGTAGGCGGCCACAATGGCATCGAGCCGCGGCGTGAGGATGTTGAGGTTGGCGCCCAGCTTGTTGGCCAGAAACGAGAAGACGCTTTCGTCGCTCTGGAAGAGGCCCTTCAGCAAATGGCCCGTCTCAACGGCCTGCTGCTGGTTGCCTCCGGCTATTTCGGTGGCCTTCTGCACGGCCTCCTGTGCCTTGATGGTGAAGTTTTTAAAGTCCATTTTGGTTAGTTTCTAGGTAGGAACTTCGGGTTAGGAAGTTGTACGCAGGTACTAGCAAATGGGGTGCGAGAGTGGGTTTTCGGACTTTTTGGCGGGAAATTCAGATTAAATTCACTGCTAAGCAGACAACTTTTCAGCAAAGATTGATTTCGTAATCGCAAGCATTACTTTTCTTTCTCTGCTTGTGCTTGTTTCTCCTTTTTTGATTGCGCTGTTTTCTGCTTTGCTTGATGTAATATCAAATTGGTTTCTGCAATGAATCGTTTGCCATCGTCAGAAGTTCTCAATACATATACGTTATTCTGACCTCTTTTCTCGATTTTTTGTTCGATTAAGCCAAATGCAATCATATCTGATGCTACTTTATAAAGCAAATGATTTGCATCTCCCGAAGACACTTGGTTATCTATTCCGGTATTAAAAACTCCTGAATTCGAAATAAGTACATCAAGATACGACATAACATAGTCTTTATCTTGTTTGCTGACAGTTTTCGGAACCGTGACGCTTTTGCCCCTAAGAAGTTGCAACACCTCTTCATATTTAAAAGAGCCAAATAAACTTTTAGACACCTTACTGTTTTTTGACGTTAACTCCTTATTTAATTTATTGACTTCGTCCTGCAATGAAGACAATTGATTTAATAAGGAGGAAACATCTGGCATATCTTCATACCTAATCCATCCTTTCAGGTCAAAGCGACTTTGTATATCTAATATTGATTCAAATACAGAAATTTTAATTTCATTGTCGTTATCAAAAAATCTGCATACTTTGGAAAGAACAAGCTCTTTAAAGGCATCGTATTTCTCAATCTGTTTTCTTTCAAGCACAGTTGTTCCATGCTCTTTTACTTTTGCTTGGAGCAAATTATCAGAAACCACTATCGCAAAAACTGGCTTGTTTTTTTCCAGTGCGTATCTGTACTCAACCTCCGTGTAAGACAGGCCTGACTGTTTATCAATTGACCCGTAACGCCCGCCTAAAACGAGCATATATACATCTGATTCGTCTATCCATCTTTTAATTATTTCTAATTGTGATTCATTACCTGCCGAAAACAATTCCATTCCAGCAGGAATATGTCCTGCTCTCAGTATTGCTTCAACTGCAGACTGTCTCTCAGCTTGTAAGTCTGCGAAAGTAGAAGAAATAAAAATTTGTAATTTCTTTTTCATAGTGAGGGAAACACAAAGCTAAAAACCATTGAGAATTTCTTAGAATCAAAAAGCAAGCTACCCCAGAAGCTCTCGTTTCGTCAGCGGCGGGAGCAGCGGGCGGGGGCTACTTGTCGCCGTAGTGGAAGCGGCAGGCGGCAATGCGCAGGCCGTCGTCAGCAGCTTTGTACACCAAGCGGTGTTTGTGGTTAATGCGGCGCGACCAGTAGCCGAGCAGGTCGCCTTTTAGCGCTTCAGATTTGCCCGTGCCCGCGAAAGGTGTACGCTGGCATTCCTTGAGCAGCGAGTTGATTTTGCGGAGAATGGCGCGGTCGGTTTCCTGCCAATACAGATATTGCTCCCAGGCGGCCTCATCCCAAATCAGCCTCATGCGTCGATAAGGTCGTGCTGTACGCCCTTACCGTTCTCCAATCGCTCAATGGCATCCTTCAGGGCTTTCGCATTGGCTGGATTGCTTAGCAAATACTTCGTTTCATCCTGCGGCTTGGATTTCGTGCGGGCCGGCGTGGCTTTCACAAACGGCAGGCTTTGCAGCAACTCCATCATGAAGGCCGCTTTGTTATCAGGAATTTCCAGAGTGATTTTCATACTATTCAAAACTACGAAGATTCCGCATAGTTCCTCATGCCTGCTTGCCACTAACCCAGAATCACCTGTTTCCTCAGCGGCGAGGCGGCGGGTGGGGCATAACAGATTCTCACGCCGACAGATACAAGGCTTTGCGTCTCACTTAATCACCGGTAGCTCAACGAACGAAGCGTTGGCGTTGTCTCGGTATATGGTGTAGGTGGGAGTAGCCTGGGCCGGAACCCTGTCGAAGGTGTCCTTGTCGGCGCCCGCTATGGCAATTCGGATGGAATGGCCTTTCTTGACAAGAACGGAAATGGGCCACAGCTTAAATGAGACAGGCTGCACCTTATTCACGGGCATGGGCGACGCATCGGCCTGCGTAAAAGAATGATACGGCAGTCCCTCAAACAGCTTGTTTTTCGCCAGTTTCCGGTGCTCCAGCAGTAAGCCGCCCTCGGTGAGGTATCGGCTCCGTCCGTTTTCGTCGATATCCTCCAGATAGACGAAAACAGCGCCCTCGCTATGTGTAGACGAGAGGTTTAGGGTGATGCTCGGCGTTCCTGAAAGCTGAACATCTTCCTCAACGGCTTCCGTCGTGTAGGTCAGCATCAGGGAGTCTGCCTTATTTCTACGGTCTAAATTCAGGATAGGCTTGCCCATTTGAGTAGCCCATCTATTCGTCGGGCTGGTGGTCGTTGAAAAGTTAACCGTGTATTTATCCGTTCCACCCGATTTGTCCGGTGCCGAGGTATTCAGCTTGCCGCTGCCCTGAAAAAAGAATCGCACTCGCTGCTGCCCCGTAGGCGGCCACACTGCCGATTCCCGAAAGCTCTCTTCGCCAAAGTTATAATATTTAATTGCAGGCCATTTCTCCACGCCTCTGGGCTTGCCTTTCAGATACTGGTCGAAAAAATCGAGCTGCAGCTGCAATTGCTCACTCACTGCCGGATTGGGCGCCACCGTTCTGTCGGCAACGATGAAAGGGCTGGCATTGAATACTCCGCCGTGGCTATTTGGCATTAATACCACTTTTTGCAGGTTGCTGAAATTATTAAATCTCAGCAAGGTGCCTTCTGCCGTTCCGGCATCCATCCAGCTGGTAAGCACCAGCATGGGCACTTTCGACGCTGAGATTTCATTCTTCCAGCCGATGGGTGAGCACTGCATGTACGAGTATTTTCCGAGTTTGGAATCCTTGTATCTGGCCTTAGTCGTGCTCGCCAACACCACCGGGTTGTTGCGATGCTCGGCAACGGCCTCATCTGGCTTATTATCGACGCGCCTGACGCTGCGTTTTAATTTGTTGGTTGCATTATCATCTAATGCTTTCACAAAAGCACTCCACTGCGCGATAAAACCGGTTGCAATCATTCCGTACGGCCTGATGGGACTCTCGTAAATATCGAAATCAGACCAACAAGGGCTTACGGCTTTAACGGCTTTATGCTTTGTGGCGCACAGCAATTCGGCCGTAGTGCCCGAATACGAGCCCCCATAAGCACCCACTACTCCATCGGACCAAGCCTGTTTAACAATCCAGTCGACGATATACGTTGCGTCTGCTACTTCTTCAGGCGTGTACTCCCCGGGCCGCACGCCGTAGGATGCGCCGGTACCCCGAACGTCAATTTTAACCAGGATGTAATTATTCGCCAGGAAAAATTTATCGCGCTTATTCAGCGACTGATTCGGCTCTCCGGTTTCCGGGTTTTCGGATGCCCGCCAGTACCTGGTGAATTCACAAAGGGCAGGCAACTTTTCATTACTGTAGCTGTCAGGAAAATGCACATCCACTGCAAGCTTTACTCCTCCGGCCACCGCTACATAGTATGACCTAGCTGTTGAAACCGGCTGTCCATTGGCAGAGCGCTGAAATATGAGCACGCAAAAGCCAATGAGAAGAACGAACCTTATGTTATACATCATATTTTATAATTGCATGCCGTTTGACAGCAGCGGCCAACCCAAATTTTTCTTGCAGCTATAGCACTCCCGGATTGCGCTAATATCCTGCGTACCATCAATACTACTACAACTACCCGTCTCTTCTTCGCTAACCGCAAGAAATAGCACAGCCTGATTCCATTTAAATCCCTGTTGCGCTCAGGCGGTGAGCGTGAGGCTTGGCCTCGGCCCACAGAAGGCAGCAGGCTGCTTACTCGGCATTAGCAAGCGGGCGCTGTTACGGTTTCAGCATCGGGTGGATTTTTAGTAAATGCGCAGCAAGCAGCCGCTTCAATTTTGGCTGGAAATTATTCTCTTTATCAAAAATATTCAATGGGTTGTATACTCCGTTCGGGACTGCAGAAAGAAAGGGCTTATGCGCTGGCCTAATTTCAGATTCCGCAGATTCCTCAACAGTGGCGGTAGCCGATGAACTGATTTCTTGTGCTGAGCATCGCGAAAGCCCTGCTTCCCGCATTTTGACTGGGTGCAACTCTACCGGCGCGGAAGAGCAAACCTTTGCACTGATTAAAGACAAACCTTTGCGCAATATTTTTTCACTTATTATTTTAAAAATGACCTTGCGGAAGCCCCTAATTCACTTGAAATACAGTAACGCTTTTGTATTTTCGACGTAAAATTTCCACCATTCACTTTCAAACCCCACCAAAATGAAAATCTCTACTCTTAAGCTAAGTGCTCTACTGGCTTTCCTGTTCTCGGCCACGGTGTCGATGGCACAGACCACCAACTACAACTCTATCGGCATCATCGGCACCGCCACTCCGGGCGCCTGGACGACGGAAACGGGCCTGACGCGCACCGCCGCTGGTGGCCACGACTGGTCTATTACGATGGCTTTGACCGCAGGTGAAGCGAAGTTCCGGGCAAACAACGACTGGACGGTTAGCTGGGGCGCCAACACCTTTCCTTCTGGCACTGGCAGCACCAACAATGGCCCGAACATTCCGGTTACGGCCGGCCGCTACCTCATCCGTTTCAACGACCAGACCGGCGTTTACTCCTTTTCGGTAGCAGCAGGCACCAAATCGGCCGACGCAGCCGTGCTGAAACTGGCTTTGGCCCCGAACCCGACCAGCGGCTCGGTGCAAGTGGCTTACGAGCTGCCGACGGCGGCCAACGCTACCATTGAAGTACAGAACCTGCTGGGCCAGCGCGTGAAAGCTTTGGCGCCGGTGTTCCAGGGTGCTGGTGCCCGGGCGCAGGAAGTGTCGCTGAACGGCATGGCTCCCGGCATCTACCTGGTGCAGCTGAAAACGGCCGACATGACGCAAACCAGCCGTCTGGTGGTGCAGTAACCCCTTGCAAGCGTTTTTTGAAAAGGGCTGCCTTATGGCAGCCCTTTTTTTTATGTGCCAGCTACGTGTTTTTCGGTACTTATGCGGCCAGCAAAAGGACTGGCAAGCTATTGAGCTAGTTGGCAGCGACGGCAAACCCGGGGTACCGGCGGTGCGATAAGACCGGACAATTGGTCGGCACGGCCGTAGCAAAATGCGCGTTTCAGCGCTACTGAAACCCGGATATTTTGCCTGATGGATTTCCAACTTCAGTGAAGTTGCCCGACAGCGTGCCGGATTATATCTGTTTGCTTGCTAATTAATTTCCGACGCTTATCTTAGCTTTCTCCCTCCTTTTCCCGTCATTATGCACGCATTTATCCACCGAATGCCTACCTGCCTGGCGCCCCATAACCGCATTCATTCCAACGGCAAACGCCGGAACGCGCGGTTCATCATTGAGAACACCGAGCGCGCCCCAAAGCGCCCCTGACGATTTTCGACTATCGTAATCGGCAGGTATTCGTTCCGCTGATTATCAGAATCTCTCTACCAAAGCCCGCACGACCATCTGCGGCGCCTTGCCGACGGTACTACCTGCAAAGCCTGGGGCAACATTGCACGCGAGCCCAAGACGCTCGATGTGTAGCTTCCGCCACCGTACCGGCAATGCGCTCTTCGTGACGCGACCTCAGTGGCCAGTCAGTTTGCCTGGCTATTACCTTCCTTTCCACACGCTTATGCTTATCCGTTTACTACGTCGCAGCCTGTTGGTGCTGCTATTGGGGCTTTGCCAGGGGCTGATGCCCGCCCGGGCCAACCATGTAATGGGTGGAGAGCTGACGTATCGCTGGCTGCAAACCAATGCCGGCAATACTACTTATCAGCTGTCGGCCCGGATATACTTCAACCGGGCCACGTCTTATAACGGGGATTTTGATGTGGTGATTACGGTTGCCTCTAAGGCGCCTGGGAATGCGGTATTGTGGCGACGCAATGTGCAGAGGTCCTCCTCAAGCTGGCTGTCAGCGCCTGGCAATTATTGCACAACCGTAGCATACAACAGCTTGATAGCTATTTATAGTACCGCGGTTACCCTGCCGGCGGTTCCCGAGGGATACCAGGCTTCGTTCAACCTAAGGGCCCGGAATGGCGAAGTTGTGAACCTGGTGTCGCCGTTGGATACGGATGTCTTTATCGCCACCGACATCCCCCCTAGTAGCGTGGTCAACTCGTCGCCCATGTTTGCGGCCCATGCCGTGACGCAGGCCTGCCTGAACGAAGCCAGCGTGATGAACAACACTGCCTACGACGCCGACGGTGACCGCCTGAGCTACTCCCTGGCAGCACCGGTTAATAATGCTCAGACTACCATGTACGCCACGGGCTACAGCCTGGCCCAGCCTTTCGGGGCCGATGGCACCGTGGCCCTGGACGAGCAAACAGGCACGCTCACGTACCGATGCCGCCGCCAAGGCGCGTTCGAGTTGGCGCTCGACGTGAAGGAATACCGCGTCATTAATGGCCGCGAAGTACTGCTGAGCACCATGCGGCGCGATATTCAGATAGTCGTGCGGATATGTCAGAATAACGTTTCCACCAACCAGGCACCGGTATTCACGGCGGCCTCGCTAGCCACCCGCGATTTCCAGGTACAGGAGGGGCAAAGCCTGGATTTCAACTTTACCGCCACCGACCCCGAAGGCCAGGCCGAGGTGATGACCGTGCGCAGTATTCTGCTTGATGGACCCGGGGGTATTGTGGCCAGCTTGAATGGCGACCCGGGCAACGGCAGCAGCGCGATGCCGCTGGGCACTGTAGTAACCAATGGCACCCCCACGGTAACGGGCACATTCCATCTGCTCACAACCTGTGGCATGGCCCGGGCCATACCCTACGACGTGCTGGTGACGGTGGAAGACGCGGACGGCTGTGATAGAAAGTCCACTACGGTTTTATTTCGCATTATGGTGGTTAGTCCGTCGGGCCCCAGCGGCATCAGCGGCAATGCCAACGTGTGTACGGGCACCCTGGCGACCTACACGGCCACAGGCAGTGCGTATAGCAGCTACCAATGGACAGTGCAGGGGGGCCAGCTGATAGGTGCTACTACCGGCGCCACCGTGCAGGTGCGCTGGGATGGCTCCGACGCGGGTCGGCTGACGGTAACGGGGGTGCTTCAGGGTAGCTGCCGCACAACGGCCACCAGCAAAACCGTGGACATCGTTCCGGGCCTGGCAATTTCGGGGCCCACGGCATACTGCCGCACCACCAGCACCGGACTGCAATACACAGTAGCCGGCCCGCCGCTTGCGTACACCTGGACCCTCACGGGCGGCACCATTGTGAGCGGGCAGGGCACAAATGCTGTGGTGGTCGATATTGCCGCCGGCAGTTCCGCGCAGCTATCCGTAGTCGCGCCCGCCGGTCCCTTGTGCGGCACTGACCTTGCTATAAAACCAGACGACAGCTGCCTGTATTTCTACAACGTCATTACCCCCAATGCCGACGGCCAAAACGACGTGTTTGAGGTGGAGAACATTGCCCGCCACCCAGGCACGAGCCTCACAGTGTTCAACCGCTGGGGCCGCAAGGTGTACGAATCGGCCGATTATCACAATGACTTCGGCAGCACAGCCGCCGTCGGCGTGTACTACTATTACTGCCAGCTGGCCGACGGCACTACCTACAAAGGCTGGTTCGAGGTTATGCGCTAAGTGGGCCAAGGGCGGTAGCGCCTGCCGGCGCGGCAGGCGCTACCGCCCTCAGCGGGCTGATGGGGTAGAAACGCTTACTCGCCAAAGCTTGTCGGCCGCATCGTCGGCAACAAGCAGCGAGCCATCGGGGAGCGTAGCCACGCCCACGGGGCGGCCGTAGGCCTCTTTGGAGTTGCCGCCGGCCAGAAAGCCGGTGAGAAAATCTTCGGGTTGGCCGGGGCGACCGTTAGCGAATGGCACGAATACAACCTTATAGCCAGAGTATTGCGTGCGGTTCCAGGAACCATGCTCGCCGATGAAGGCACCGTTGTGGTACCTGGCCGGAAAGGCCTTTTTATCATAGAACGCCAGGCCCAGCGCGGCCACGTGGGCGCCGAGCGGCACGTCGGGCACCACGGCTTTTTTGACGAGGTCGGGCCGCTCGTTTTTGCGGCGAGGGTCTTCGTTCGGGCCGAAGTACGCGTAGGGCCAGCCGTAGAAGCCGCCTTCGCGCACACTGGTGAAGTAGTCGGGCACCAGCTCGTCGCCCAGTTCGTCGCGCTCGTTTACCACCGTCCAGAGCTTGCTGGTGCCGGGCTGCCACTGCAGGCCGATGGGATTGCGCAAGCCGCTGGCGTAGATGCGCTCGCCGGTACCGTCGGGGTTAATTTCGAGAATGTCGGCGCGGCGCACCTCGTCTTCCGCCCCGTTTTCCTGCGCGTTCGAGCCCGAGCCAACAGTGACGTAGATTTTGGAGCCGTCGGCGTTGGCCAGCAGGTTGCGGGTCCAATGGTTGTTGTAGCCACCCTTGGGCAGGTCGAGGATGCGCTGGCCGTCGCCCACGATTGTAGTAGCTCCGGGCTGGTAAGGGTAGCGCAGCACGCCGTCGGTATTGGCCACGTAGAATGTATTGCCAATGAGCAGCATGCCAAAGGGCTGGCTGAGGCCTTTGGTAAGAAAGGTGGTGCGTAAGTCGGGGCGGCCGTCGTGATTGGTGTCGCGCAGCAGCGTAATGCGGTCGGCACTGTGGTCGCGCAGCGAGCGGGACTTGTCCAGCTTCAGCTCGGCGGCTATTTTTTTGGTCATGCTCATCGGAATGGTGCTGGCTTCGGCTACCAGCACATCGCCGTTGGGCAGCACGTACAGCCAGCGCGGGCTGTCGAAGCTGCCGGCATACTCCGTGACGGTGAAGCCGGCGGGCGCGGTGGGCGTTTTGCCTGCCGGCCAGGGCCTGATGCTGACGCGGTTGCTGACGGACTTGGTGGCGTAGGGCGCGGGCAGGTGCACCGAGTCGGCGGTGGGCGTGGCCACGGTCTGGGCCGGTGTATTAGCGGCGGCTTCCTGCTTTTCTTGTTGGCTAGGGCCACTGCAGGCGGCCAACAGGCCCAGGCTGGCCAGCAGCAAGGCGGGGTTGTTGCTTATCATCCGAAAGAGAGGACTCGTCTTAACCGGAAAAGGACCGACTGGACAGTTGGTGTTCTTACTGCTGCTACTCGAATAAGTTGCTGGCTACCCGGCCAGCAGGTCCTGCCCGCGCAGCCAGTCAAAAATCAGCTGGTCGACGGCCGATACCTGGGGCCGGTGGCGGTAGCTCAGCCACACGACTTCCGCGATTTCGGCGGCGGGCTGCAGCGTGCCGGTGTAGCGGGAGGCGTAGTAGCACGTCATGCGCACGAGCACGCCGGCCGGGTGGCCGTGCGCGGGCGCTTCGAAGGTGCCGGCGTATTCGAGGCTGGCCGGGTCGAGGGCCACGGTCAGCTCTTCTTCGATTTCGCGCAGCAGGGTTTGCTGGTCGGTTTCGCCGGGCTCGCGCTTGCCGCCGGGCAGGTAGTACCGGTCTTTGCCATGGCTGCGGGTACTGAGAATCTGGCCGTCGCGCAGGTGCAGCCAGGCTATTTTATCGATGGGTGCGGGCATGGGTAGCGTAATGGTAAAACAGCACGTCATGCTGAGCGCAGCCGAAGCAGCTCTACCGCATAAGCAATTATTTACTCTTCGCGGTAGAGCTGCTTCGGCTGCGCTCAGCATGACGTGCTCAATACTCAATCGGGGACCTAGTTGGCCGGGGCGGGCGCTGGGTTCTTCACGTATTTATTCAGCCACGAATCCATCTCCCAGAGCATGTGGAGCAGGTTTTCGCGGGCGGCGTAGCTGTGGGCCTCGGCGGGCAGCACCACGTAGCGGGCCGTAGCGCCCTGGCCCTTGAGGGCCGCGAAGTAGCGCTCACTCTGAATGGGGAAGGTGCCCGAGTTATTGTCGGCCTCGCCGTGGATGAGCAGGATGGGCGTCTTGATTTTGTCGGCGTAGTTGAAGGGCGACATGGCGTTATACACCTCCGGCGCTTGCCAGAAGGTGCGCTCTTCACCCTGGAAGCCGAAGGGCGTGAGCGTGCGGTTGTAGGCCCCACTGCGCGCAATGCCGGCCTTGAACAGGTTGGAGTGCGAAAGCAAATTGGCCGTCATGAACGCGCCGTAGCTGTGGCCCATCACGCCCACGCGGGCAGGGTCGACCACACCCAGGCGGGCGCCTTCGTCGATGGCGGCTTTGGCGCTGCTCACCAGCTGCTCGGTGTAGGTATCGTTGGGCTCCTTGCTGCCCTCGCCCACAATCGGAATGCTGGCGTTGGCCAGCACGGCGTAGCCCTGCGTTACCCAGAACACGGGCGATGCCCAGCTCAGGCGGGTGAAGGTGTAGGGCGAGCCGCTCACCTGCCCGGCGTTGTTCTTGTCCTTGAACTCAACCGGGTAGGCCTCCATCAGCGTGGGCAGCGGCCCGTCGGTCTTCTTGTAGTTGACGGGCAGGTAGAGGTCGGCCGTGAGGTCGACGCCATCGGCGCGCTTGTAGTGCAGCACCTGCTTCTTAAAGCTGCCGCCGAAGGCCGCGTAGGGGTTGGCAAAGTGCGTGACGGCCACGGGCTTGGCCTTTTTGCCGGCGTCGCGCAGGTAGTAGTTGGGCGCTTCGGTCAGCGACTCGCGGCGCGTCAGCAACTCGCGGTGCTTGCCGCTGGCATCGAGGATGGCGACGGGGGTTTCGTAGGCCGGCGCTTCGGAGCGCCACCAGCGGGTGGTTTTGTGGGTGCTGAGGTCGGTTTCGTCCACGAAGGGGCGGTCGCCTTCGGGCGAGGCGCCCTGGCCCAGCAGGTAGATGCTCTGGCCGCTGGGGCCGCCGGTGAGCAGCACATATTTGCCCTGGGCGTTGCGGTGCTCGTAGGGCGTGCCGGGGTCTTTGTAAGTATCCTGCGACGAGCCGTCGAACAGCACGCTCAGCGGCTGGGCGGGGGCGCTGGGGTTCAGCTGCCAGGTGGTCTGGTGGCGGTCGGCCCAACGGTAGCCTTCGGCCAGGGCCAGCTTCTCGTTGCCCCAGTTGATGCCGCCGAAGCGCATGGGCAGGGCCGCCAGTTCCTGCGGCGCGGCAGCGAAGGGCGCGGCCTGCGTGAACACTTTGTCGCGGATGTCGGCCTTCACTTTGGGGTCGCCGCCATCCTGCGCTTCTACATAATAGAGCGTGGCGGGCACGTCGGCGCGCCAGGCGTGGCCGCGCGGG
>NZ_BAAGZM010000036.1:0-15740 GCF_054778495.1 Hymenobacter agri | reverse complement strand
TGCGCGCCTGGCGCAAGCAGCACGGCCTCGACCCCGCCGCCAACGCCGCCACCAAAGCGCCTGGCGAGCTGCCCTTCAAAGTATTCGAAGACCGCGGCTTCACCATCCTCGTGGGCCGCAGCGCCGAGAATAACGACCTACTCACCCAGAAATACGCGCACAAAGACGACCTCTGGCTGCACGCCAAGGATGTGGCCGGCTCGCACGTCATTATCCGCCACCGCGCCGGTCAAACCGTGCCCGAGCCCGTGGTGGAGCACGCCGCCATGCTGGCCGGCTGGTACTCCAAGCGTCAGCACGATTCGCTGTGCCCGGTCACGGTCACGCCCAAAAAATTCGTGCGCAAGCCCCGCGGCGCCCGCCCCGGTCAGGTCATCGTGGAGCGCGAACGGGTAGTGCTGGTGAAGCCCGGCAACCCATTTGAGCGGGAGCAGGGCTAAATACGAGCTGGAAAGGCCGTCATGCTGAGCGTAGGCGAAGCATGACTGTTTTTTTTAAGCCAACGAATACGGAAAAGCCCGCTGCAATTGCTTGCAGCGGGCTTTCGTTTTGCGTGCGCGCGGGGAGATTCGAACTCCCACACCCGAAGGCACCACCCCCTCAAGATGGCGTGTCTACCAGTTTCACCACGTGCGCAAAAGGCAACTAAGCATTGGTATGGCGGCCGAAGCCGGCGTCGGTGAGGTGCCGAAGCGGGTGCAAAGATAGCCGGCGGATTTTGCCTACACAACCAAAATGTGCGGGTTTTCATGCGAGCTCCATCAATTCGGCTCTAATCTTGATGCGCTGCTGCTGCAAATACGGAGCTTTCCTTCCTGAAAATCATCTGGCTATATGGCAAACGAACCAAATTCTTCGCGCACATCTTTTTTTGGTCGGTTGGCCGAAAGCATCACCAAATTCTCGGGTTCGACGGTGGCTTTCCTTTCCGCGCTGGGCATTGTGCTGGTGTGGGCCGTCACGGGGCCGCTGTTTCAGTACTCCGAAAACTGGCAACTGGTCATCAATACCGGCACCACTATTGTCACGTTTTTAATGGTGTTTCTGATTCAGCGCGCGCAGAACAAGGACTCGCTGGTGCTCCACCTCAAACTGAACGAGTTGATTGCCGCCACCCAAGGCGCCAGCAACCGCCTCATCAATGCCCAGGATTTTTCGGAAGAGGAAATCCGCATCCTGCACGATTTCTATTGCGCCCTTGCCGAACTGGCTAAAAAGGATAACGACCTCGGCAAAACCCACACGGTGGAAGAGGCGGAAGACAACGAGCGGGAGAAAGTTGCCGCGCAAAACGAATAGACAATTCACAAAAAAAGCCCCCGCAATTGCTGCGGGGGCTTTTTTTGTGGCGGCTGACCGCAACAGCAGGACTACTCGGCGCGGGTCAGCGGCGACTCCACCACGTGCTCCGAAACGAACCACACCTGGAACTCGTTGGTGCGCATGAGGTCGCTCACAATAAGGTCGTTGGTGCCATCGTCGCCCGACTCGTCGGCTTTCTTGGCGTAGTCGTGACAGTTTTTCAGAATGGTCTGGTGGGCGCTCAGCAGGCGCGACACCTGAATGGGAGCCTCCTCGCGGTCGCGCGGAATGCGCGGCAAGCTGGTGAGCTCGGCCACGTCGTGGGCCATGGCCACGGCCACGCCGCCCAGAATCTGGATGCGCTCGGCAATGGTGTCGACCAGCGTGGCCTGCTCCTCATAGTGCTTGTCGTAGAGCAGGTGCAACTGGTAGAAGGTGGGGCCCACCACCTGCCAGTGGTGCTTCTTGTACATGTCGCGCAGCGTGATGGTGTCGGCCAGCAACTGGTTGAGCATCGTTACGCTCTCCTGGCGGGTGGCTTCGTCGAGGCCGATGGGCAGGCGCTGGCTCACGGTGCCGTACTTCTGGGTAGGAGCGGGGGCGTGGTTCTGCTGGTTGAGGATGGGTTGAATGTCGACGGCGGGGTTGGTGCCCGACGATTTGCCGTTGCTGGCTGCTTTGATGGCAGCCGGTTTTTTGGCAGTTGGAGCGGCAGCTGATTTAGCAGCGTCGGCTTTAGGAGCAGCGGCTTTGGCGGAGGGAGCCATAGGAGAAGAAACGGTTGAGGTGAGGGGTTGACCGCACGATGCGGCAGCGAAAAATTCTGATTCCTCGTACGTAAAGCGCCCTACGGGGTTAAGCCCTCCTACTCAAATATCCTTATGGCTACGCCCGAAACCACTACCCAACTGCCGCACGACGTGCACCCCGAACAGCACATGACCAGCTCGGCCATGCTGCAGGATATTGTCATCGGCCTGTCCGATGGCCTGACGGTGCCGTTCGCGCTGGCTGCCGGCCTCAGCGGGGCGGTGTCGTCGTCGGGCCTGGTTATCACGGCAGGTCTGGCCGAAATCGTGGCCGGCAGCATTGCCATGGGCCTCGGCGGCTACCTGGCCGGCCGCACCGAGGTCGAGCATTACAGCTCGGAACTGGCCCGCGAGCACCGTGAAGTGCAGGAGGTGCCGGATAAGGAGCGCGCCGAAGTGGAGGAGCTACTGGCCGACATGGGCCTCTCCGAAACCACCCGCCGCCAAGCCGTAGCCGAGCTCACCGCCGACCCCGAGCAGTGGGTGAAGTTCATGATGAAATATGAGCTGGGCCTCGAAGAGCCTGACCCCAAGCAGGCGCCCAAAAGTGCTGCCACCATCAGTGTGGCCTACGCGCTGGGCGGCCTCATCCCGCTCAGCGCCTATTTCTTTACCGATTCGCCCAGCCAGGGCCTGGCGTATTCGGCCGTTATCACGCTGGTCTGCCTGTTCGTGTTCGGCTACTCCAAAAGCCGCATGACCGGCCAGCCGCCCGTGGCCGGCGCCATCAAAATGGCCGTGGTGGGCGCGCTGGCCGCCGCCGCCGCGTTCGGCATCGCCCGATTGGTGGGCGGCGCTTAGCCACATGTCATTCCGAAGCAGGAGGAATCCGGGTAAAGTCTTCAATGGCTTAACCCAAATTCCTCCTGCTTCGGAATGACAATTTTCCCCAACTATCTCGCCGCCTCCAAAGCGGTGGTTGCTCCTTTCGACATGTCATTCAAACTCCCTAAAACCTCCGCCGTCCTCGTCAAAGGCAAGTCCTTCAACTTGGCTGCCGTCGACCCCGGCAGCGAAAAGCCCTTCGCCTACCACCCGCACAACCGCGACGACGCCACCCCGCGCCTGCTGCAGCTGCGCCAGCGCCTGTTCGAGTTGCAGGAGCTCCTCTACGCCGAGCACCGGCAGGCCCTGCTGCTGGTGTTTCAGGCCATGGACACGGGCGGCAAGGACGGCGCCATCGGCAACCTGCTCACCGGCGTGAACCCGGCCGGCGTATCGGTGGCCTCGTTCAAAGCGCCCTCGCCCGAGGAGCTGAGCCACGATTTTCTCTGGCGCATTCACGCCCAAGCGCCCAAGCGCGGCCACATCGGCGTGTACAACCGCTCGCACTACGAGGATGTGCTCGTAACCCGCGTGCACGGTTTGGTTGACGATAAAACGGCCGCCCAGCGCTTCGAAGACATCAACAACTACGAGCAGCTGCTCACCAACAACGGCACGCGCATCCTCAAATTTTTCCTGCACATCTCCAAAGAAGAACAGGCCGCCCGCCTGCAAGCCCGCCTCGACGACCCCGCCAAAAACTGGAAATTCGACCCCAACGACCTCAAGGAGCGCGCCCGCTGGGACGACTACCAAACCGTGTACGAAGACGCCCTGCGCCACTGCTCGCCCGCCCACGCCCCGTGGTTCGTCATCCCCGCCAACCAGAAATGGGCCCGCGACCTGGCCATCGCCGAAATCGTGGTGGCTACGCTGGAAGACATGAACCCCCAGCCGCCCAAAGCTGCTTTCGACGTGAAGGCGCAGGTGATTGAGCAATAGTTGCCTGCGGAGTCAGTTATTCGGAAATGATTAGAATATGCTGTACCGTTTTAGCGCTCGTAATGATTGGCTGCAATAAGCCGCAGCCAGTGGGACGGCGAGTGTCCATAGCAAAAGGCAATGTGTCTTTTGTCTTACCTGATACAACTCTAATTCAGGGCAAACCGATAATTTATCCACCTGATTCGGCTCCTGATGGTAGTTATGGAGAATCTGCAGCCTTTTATCATAGCCCGGATTCTACAGCGATGGTTTCCGTTTACGTAACTGCAATGCCAGGGAGTAAATACTATCCAGCATTGCCTTGGCGCGTGTACGCGGATGAAAAGCAAGCCAGACATGTAATTAATGCCAAAAACCAGAATCTAGCTGTAATAGAACGCTATATCGCTGATAGCACTACTCACGCCATCGAGTTGGATTATCATCTTCCAAAACGCGTTGAGTACGGGCGAAGAGGACAAGCGTGCTATGCTATTTCGCTGACCTTTCATGGTCGCTATCGACGTGTTGAATGCCATTTTTTAGCGCCCGATAATGCCAAGAGTCGTCAGCTGTTAGCAGCTATTCGGAGTAGTCTTATTGTAAATCCTGCTTACCTCTCCGCTGTTGCCAAGCGTTATCCGGAAAGGGAATATCAGGACTAGCAAAACTGCCTGATAACCCGTACCTTTGCGGCCCCGCCAGGGTGGCGGGCCTTGCCCATACTCGCGGCGAGTGCATCAAACCAACTGCGCGGAGGTTTGGGCTTCGGCCGCCGCGTGTAGCAACAGAAGCCCGCAAGCTATTATGGCAGAATTAGTTGACGATTTCGATTGGGACAACGTTGGAGCCACCGGCTTCGGCGGTAACTACTCGGCAGACCAGCGTGCTGAGATGGAAAAAATGTACGGCGATACGCTGACGACCGTACAGGAAGAAGAAGTAGTGAAGGGCACCGTGGTAGGTATCACCGACCGCGACGTAATCCTGAACATCGGCTTCAAATCTGACGGCCTCGTGGCCCTGACCGAATTCCGCGACCTGCCCGACCTGAAAATCGGCGACGAGGTGGAGGTGTTCATCGAAGACCAGGAAGACGCCAACGGCCAGCTCATCCTGAGCCGCAAGAAAGCCAAAATCAAGCAGGCCTGGAAGGCCATCTACGATGCCCTCGAGCTGGATACCATCCTCGAAGGCGTGGTGAAGCGTCGCACCAAAGGCGGCCTCATCATGGAGCTCGACGGCGTGGAAGCCTTCCTGCCCGGCTCGCAAATCGACGTGAAGCCCATCCGCGACTTCGACATTTATGTTGGCCGTCGCATGGAAGTGAAGGTGGTGAAAATCAACTCCGCTTTCGACAACGTGGTGGTGTCGCACAAAGTACTCATCGAGAAAGACCTCGAGAAGCAGCGTGAGGCCATCCTGAACAACCTCGAAAAAGGTCAGATTCTGGAAGGCAACATCAAGAACATGACCAACTTCGGCGTGTTCATCGACCTCGGCGGTGTCGACGGTCTGCTGCACATCACGGACATCTCGTGGGGCCGCATCGCTCACCCGAGCGAAGTGCTGACCCTGGACCAGAAACTGAACATCGTGGTTCTGGACTTCGACGAAGCCAAGAAGCGTATTTCGCTGGGTCTGAAGCAGCTGACGCCCCACCCGTGGGATTCGCTGCCGGCCGACCTGCAGCCGGGCTCCAAAGTATCGGGCCGCATCGTGAACGTGGCCGACTACGGCGCGTTCATGGAAGTGGTGCCGGGCGTAGAAGGCCTCATCCACGTGTCGGAAATGAGCTGGAGCCAGCACCTGCGCAACCCGCAGGACTTCATCAAGCAGGGCGACACGGTAGAAGCGCAGATTCTGACGCTCGACCGCGAAGACCGCAAGATGAGCCTCGGTATCAAGCAGCTGACCGAAGACCCGTGGACCCGTGGCGACTTCGCCTCGACCTACGCCGTGGGCACCAAGCACAGCGGCACCGTGCGTAACCTGACCAACTTCGGCCTGTTCGTGGAGCTGGAAGAGGGTGTGGACGGCCTCGTGCACGTGTCGGACCTGAGCTGGACCAAGAAAATCAAACACCCCTCCGAAATGGTGAAGGTGGGCGATAAGCTCGACGTAGTTGTTCTGGAGCTGGACCTGGGCGCCCGTCGCCTGGCCCTGGGCCACAAGCAGCTGGAAGAAAACCCCTGGGATACTTTCCAGACGGTGTTCACCCCCGGCTCGGTACACAAGGCGACCATCACCGAGAAGACCGAGCGTGGCGCGGTGCTCGAACTGCCGTACGGCATCGAGGGCTTCGCGTACCCCAAGTCGCTGGTGAAGGAAGACGGCTCGAACGCTGAGAACGGCGAGCAGCTCGACTTCCGCGTAACGGAGTTCTCGAAGGATGACCGCCGCATCGTGCTCTCGCACACGGCCGTGTTCAATAAGGAAGCCGCCGCTGAGGACGACAGCCGCAACGCCAAGTTCAAGAAGAAAACCAACACCAAGGCTGGCGACAACCAGGGTGAAGGCAAAATCAGCGACCTGAAGAAAAACGAAGAGAAGTCGACCCTCGGCGACCTCGACGCGCTGAGCGCCCTGCGCGACCAGATGGCTGGTGCCGAGCGCAAAGCCGGTGAGCAGAAGCTCGCCGCCAGCGCCAAGGCCAAGCAGGATGCTCCCGCCGCCGGTGCCGACAACGAGCAGTCGCTGGAAGACGAAGCTGCCGCTCAGTAATTACCGCTGATGCCCGAAGCCTAACCGGCTTGGGCTAAGCACCTAAAAGCCCCGATGCGTCGAGCATCGGGGCTTTTTTTGTGGCGGGCCTTGCCCACGCAAAACCCGCTGCCTACCTTTGCGCTCCCAAAAGACCACAATGGTGACGTGACCGAGTGGCTAGGTAGAGGTCTGCAAAACCTCCTACAGCGGTTCGAATCCGCTCGTCACCTCTCTTGCCAGAATCCCCCTCTCAGCGTTTTGCTGACAGGGGGATTTTTTTATGCGCATCTCTGCGCGCATAAACTCTTGGAGGTTGTGTTGATAGAGTTTATGGTAAATAGCTGCGAAAAGAGGGCTTGCGCTACGTATAAGCGGGTTTATTTTTGCTGCCTCATTGCCTTACTCATTTCCAACATCCACTTCCCTCTTTATGAAAAAAGGTTTTTACTATAGCCTTCTAGCGGTTGCATTGCTAACAGGCCGCGCTGCTCAAGCCCAAATCACGCCCGAGAAGGTGTACAACGGGGGCGGCTATATGGTGCGGCTGAGCAACGGCGACTACAAGTATGTGATGAGCGACGCCAGCAACCAACACACGCTTTATAACCTCAATCACTCCATCTTCAAGCAGTTTACGCCGCCAGTGCTGAGCAATGCCACGCCCGCTGGCGTGGCTTTCATTTCGGACCGGCTATTTGATACCAATCCATCCACGATAGAGTATCTGGCATTTTACTACAACCCCACCAATGGCAATGCCATCCGCGCCACTATCTTTTCCGAAACCGGCACTACGCTGGCGGTGCTGGATTCGACGTATGACGCGGATATCTACAACACGCCGGCGGGCACGAAGCTTCTGGCCCAAAAAAGTGGCTACAACGCAACTGGCGGACTTACGCGCTTCTACACGCGGGTATACAGCCTGCCCGGGCAGCTTGCCTTGCGCGCGGCCACGGCAGGCGTGGCCGAGCAGGTAGACGGTGCCTACCCTAACCCCGCCCACGAAAAGGTGACGTTGCCCTATGCCGTGCCGGCTGGCCAGGTAGGCACACTGCAGGTAATGGACCTGAGCGGCAAGCTGGTGGCCCGCTACCAAGTCGATAGCCACGTGAAAGCATTGGAAATGAGCGCGCGGGACTTGCATCCGGGCCTGTACGTATACAGCGTAACTACGCCGGCCGGCACCACCGCCGGCCGCCGCTTCGTGATTCAATAAGCCGGCGGCCGGAAGCGGCCGACGATTGGAAAAGCCCCGACCTCGTCGGGGCTTTTTTCATGTTATCGGGCGGTGAGGCGGGCGTGCAGCAGGATTTGGGCATATTCATGCCTACATTTCGTAGCCAAGCGCGGCCATTGGCCGTACTTGCGGCACCATCTGTTCTTTACCACCCACCACTTTATGAAGATTGTTGACCTCCGCACCATGCGCGGGCCGAGCTATTGGTCTGTTAAACACTACAAACTGATTGTTGCCAAAGTTGATTTACAGGAACTAGCCGGCCAATGGTCGAACACGGTGCCGGGCTTTGCCCGGCGCCTGATGAAATTATTCCCTAACATCGGGCAGGTGCAGCCCAGTGGCATGAGTGGCAAGCAGGCCGCCAAGCACCAGCCGCTCACTGCCGAAGCGCTGGAGGATGGCGAACCCCTGGGCCACGTCATTCAGCATGTGGCGCTGGAGCTGCAGCGCCAAGCCGCCATGCCCGTGTTCTGGGGCAAGAGCTACCCGGCCCATGAGGAAGGGGTGGAGTTTGTGGTGGTGGCGTACCAGGAGGAGCGCGCCGGCCGCCGCGCCATGGAAGCCGCCGTGGAAATTGTGGAGGCCGTGTGCCGCAAGGAGGAAGTGGACATCAAGCCCATCGTAACCGAGCTGCACGAAATTCGGGAAGACGAGTTTTTCGGGCCGAGCACCTACAGCATCGTGGCCGAAGCGGCCTCGCGCAACATTCCCTACATCCAGCTCAAGAATTCCAGCATCATTCAACTAGGCTACGGCGTGAACCAGCGCCGCATCTGGGCCACTACCACCAGCCTGACGTCGCACGCGGGCGTGGAAGTGGCCGGCAATAAGAACCGCACCAAGGCCATGCTGCACGATGCGGGCGTGCCGGTACCGCGCGGCACCACCGTGTATTCGGAAGAAGGCCTGCGCGACGCCATCGACGAACTGGGCTTCCCCATCGTAACCAAGCCGCTCGACGGCAACCACGGCAAGGGTGCCACCATCCGCATCATGAACTGGGCCGACGCGGCCGAGGGCCTGAAAGCCGCGCAGGCGTACTCGCGCGCCGTGATTGTGGAGCAGTTTGTGGAAGGCTTCGACTTCCGCCTTCTGGTGGTGAACGGCAAGCTGATTGCCGCCGCCAAGCGCACCCCGGCCGCCGTAACGGGCGACGGCAGCAGCACGATTCAGCAGCTCATCGATAAGGTGAACGAGGACCCGCGCCGCGGCATTGGCCACGAAAAGGTGCTCACCAGCATCAAGGCCGACAAGCACACGCTCGATATTCTGGCGGGCAAGAGCCTGAGCCTGGAATCGGTGCTGCCGGCCGGCGAGGAAATCTACCTGAAAAGCACGGCCAACATCAGCACCGGCGGTACCGCCACTGATGTAACCGACCAGATGCACCCCTACAACGTGCTGCTGGCCGAGCGCGTGGCCGGCATCGTGGGCCTCGACATCTGCGGCATCGACCTGATGGCGACCGACATTGCCGTGCCTCTGAACGAGAGCCGCGGCGCTGTGATTGAGGTGAACGCCGCCCCGGGCTTCCGCATGCACATCTCGCCGGCCGAAGGGCTGCCCCGCAACGTGGCTGCGCCGGTGGTGGATATGCTGTTTCCGCCCGGCAGCACGGCCCGCATTCCAATTATCGCCGTGACGGGCACCAATGGCAAAACCACCACCACGCGCCTCATCGCGCACCTGGTGGCCAGCCAGGGCTACAAAGTGGGCTTCACCACGACGGATGGCATCTATATTCAGGGCGTGCAGCTGCAGAAGGGCGACTGCACCGGCGGCCAGAGTGCCGAGTTCGTGCTGAAAGACCCCACCGTGAACTACGCCGTGCTCGAAACTGCCCGCGGCGGCATGCTGCGCTCGGGCCTGGGCTTCCATACCTGCGACATTGCGGTGGTAACCAACGTGGCCGCCGACCACCTCGGCCTGCGCGACATCTACACCGTAGAGGAAATGGCCGCCGTGAAAGGCGTGCTGCCTCGCACGGTGCGCAAAAACGGCTGGGCCGTGCTCAACGCCGACGACGACCTGGTGTACGGCATGGCACGCACCGTCGACTGCCAGGTGGCCCTGTTCAGCATGAACGAAAACAACCCCCGCATCCGCGAGCACGTGGAGGCCGGGGGCGTGGCCGCCGTGTACGAGGAAGGCTACGTCACCATCTACCGCAACAGCTACAAGCTGCGCATCGACCGGGCCGCCGAGTTCCCGGTTACGTTCGAGGGGCGCGCGGGCTTCAACATTGAGAACTGCCTGGCGGCCGGGCTGGCCGGCTACCTGGCCGGGTTCGACAAGGACGCCATCAAAACGGCTTTCCGCACCTTCATTCCGTCGGGCACCAAAACGCCGGGCCGCATGAACGTGTACAAATACCCCAAGTTTGAGGTGATTGTGGACTACGCGCACAACACGGCGGGCATTACCAAATTCGCCGAGTTTCTGGACGCCACCACGGCCACCCACAAAATCGGCATCGTGTCGGGCCTCGGCGACCGCCGCGACGAAGACACGCTGGGCTTCGCCCGCATCGCCGGCCGCATCTTCGATGAAGTGATTCTGCGCCAGGACCGCGACCTGCGCGGCAAGTCGGCCGAGTTCCTGCGCGACATCATGGAGCGTGGCCTGCGCCTCGACAAGCCCGACCTGAAAATCACCTACATCGAGCACGAGCCCGAGGCCATCGACCACCTGCTCACGCACACGCCCGAGGGTGGGGTAGGGGTCATCTTCACCGAGAACATCGCCCTCACGCTGGCCAAGCTGGACGAGTTCGAGAAAACTGCCTGAACCGCAGATTCCCGCAGAGTAAACGGATAAGAACGGATGTACATAAGAGCGGCTGCCAGATAATGGCAGCCGCTTTCTATTTTTATCCTCCTGCTTTTCACCTTTCCATTTTTTATATGTTCCAATTTTCTACCTGCTTCCGGGTCAATGCGGCGGTTCGCACCATACTTGCCTTGCTTGTCCTCACATTACACCTTCCGGCGGTGGCTCAGGCCCCGGCTTGGCAGTCGGCACAAACTGTGGCCACCGCTACAGCGAGGATTGCCAATAATGATTCAAAAGTGCTGGCAACCGCTACCGATGCAGCCGGCAATATTTATTTGGCTGGCTTCTTTGCCAACTCTGTTACGTTCGGCGCAATCACGTTGACCAGCCGCGCGGCCGAGGATATATTCGTAACCAAGTTCAATCCGGCAACCAATCAGTTCGTGTGGGCCCAACGGGCCGGCGGCAGAGGCTTTGATGCCGCTACGGCAATGGTTGTGCAGGGCAACAGCGTATACGTGGCAGGATATTTTGGCCCCCTTAATGGAGGCGCTCCCGCCACGGCCGATTTCGGAGCTACCAATCTCAACAGTGCCGGCGGTGATGATTTGTTTGTGACCAAACTCACTGACACCGGCAGCTTCGTATGGGCGCAGCGGGCTGGAGGTACACACTTTGATGAGGCTAACGCATTGGCAGTAAGTGGGAATAGTGTGTTTGTGGCAGGAAAATTCCATAGTGCCAGCGCCGACTTTGGTACCACTACGCTTACCACGGCGGGCTTCTACGATGTATTCATTGCCAAGCTTGCCGATTTGGGCAGTACTGCTGCATTCGAGTGGGCGCAACGGGCAGGCGGCACTGAAAACGACGAAGCCAACGCACTGGCCGTGAACGGCACCAATGTGTATGTAGCAGGAAATTTTGCCAGTCCGACGGCTGGCTTTGGCTCTTTCACGCTGACCAAACGGGGCACGTATTCGAGTGATTCAGATGCGTTTGTGGGCAAGCTCACCGATGCGGGCAGCGCCAGTAGTTTCGCCTGGGTGCAACAGGCTGGTGGGCAGAACTTAGACAAGGCTTACGCGCTGGTCGTGAGCGGCACTAGTGTGTACGTAGCAGGGCTGTTCGATACTACGGCAACCTTTGGCACGATTACGCTTACCAGCGTGGGCGCATACGATGCCTTTGTTGCCAAACTGACGGATATGGGGAGTACAAGCAGCTTCGCATGGGCTCAACGCGCAGGCGGGGGGGGCGGTAATGTAGCCAATGGCCTGGCGCTGAGCGGTGGTAGCTTGTATGTTGTCGGTAGCTTTTATGGGACTAATGCCAGCTTTGGCACCACCACCCTCACCAGTGCTGGCGTTTCCGATATATTCGTGGCCAAGCTCAGCAGTGCAGGGAGCTTTTTATGGGCGCAACAGGCTGGTGGCGTGAGCTATGATGAGGCAAGCTCGCTACTGGTAAATGGTAGCAATGTATACGTAGCGGGATTTTTTGGTAGTTCGGTGGCGGCCTTCGGCACTACTACCCTCATCAATCCGGATGCTTCCGGCTATCTCGGCTTTCTCGCCTCACTCACCGACGCCACCCTCACGGCCACCACGGCGGCCATCGGCCCTCTCGAGCCCGCTCAACTTTTTCCTAACCCTGCCCACCACACAGTCACCCTACGCTTACCAGTTGGCACCGTGCCAGCGCCGCTCATCCTCACCGACGCGCTGGGCCGGGCTGTGCGCCGCTACCCAGCCCCAATCAGTCCCGAGACATCACTCGACCTGCGCGGGCTGCCCGCAGGCCTCTACCTACTGCGCGGAGTTGGCCTGGCCCAGCGCTTGGTAGTAGAATAGCCACAAAAAAGCCGCTTCGGTTACTGAAGCGGCTTTTTGTGGCTGAATGATGCCGTGTTATTTCAGCGTAAACGTCGTCTTGCCCATCAGCTGGCCGCTTTCGTAGAGTTCTACGGTGTGCAGGCCCTTCTTGTACTCGGCGCCTTTGGCGTACACGAATTCCAGCTTTTGGCGAGTGTTGTCATACACCACGTCCTGCTTTTGCGTGTAGAAGGCTTCCTGGCCATCCACGGTGAAGGTGCCGCCGCCCGTGCTCAGGTTGTAGAGAGCGGCGCCGTCAGGCTCCAGAATGCGCAGGTAAATGGCTTTGGTTTCCTTGGGCGACACGTCGTTGCGGGCCAGGTTGGCGGTGATTTTCAGCTTCTCGACGCGCTTGGCTTTGAATTCCTCCTTGTCGTCGTCCTTCTCCTTGTTCTTGGAGGTGATGATGGCCACGTGGATATTGTCGGCCTGCAGGCGCGAGGCCACCGATACTTTCTCGGCCAGCTCCTTATTGCTGCGCACCACCGTGCTGATGGTATCGGAGAGCTTATTCTGGCGCTCCTTCAGCGTCGTGGTTTCGGTGTAGAGCGACTCGTTGTCCTTTTTCAATTGGGCAATGTCATCATCTTTTTTACGTAGCTGGCCTTCCAGGTTCTGGGCGCGCTGCTTGAATAGGTTTTGCTGCGCAATAGAGAAGCTGCCGGCCTTGAAGGAGCGCAGCTTCAGCAGGTCGGCATTCACGGCGGCGATTTTAGCCACCAGCGAGTCGTTGCTCAGGCCTAGCGCCTGCAGCTCCTGGCTTTGGCGCTCGAAATCGGCTTTCAGGGCCTCGTATTGTTTGATTTGCTCCTGCAGCTTGCTGTCTTTGGCTTTTACTTCAGTGGTCAGCGCCTCATTCTGTTGGCCCTTCTGCTGGTTGAGGTAGAAGAGCACGCCATTGATGCCCAGGAGGACGAGGACGAGAGCAACCCAGAGGAGGACGCGGCTGTTGTTGGAGCGGGGTTCGGGGGTTTCGTTGGGGTCCATGCGGGAATAGTTAAGCGAGAAGAAGCGAACAGAAATGGCGGCCCGCAGCGCAATGCGCCACGTACCTTTGGGCGTAAAAATAGGGGAGTTTGATGCCCTGGCAAGTCAAATCTATACTTAAGCCCGATGAAAACGGTTTTACCCGCCTTCGATGCGGCCTACTGGCAAGCACGTTACGATGATGGCCGTGACGGCTGGGATACCCGCGGCATTACCCCGCCGCTGCGTGCCTATTTCGACCAGCTCGACGTCGCTGCCCAGCCGCGCGTCCTCATCCCCGGCGCCGGCCGTGCCTACGAGGCCGAGTACCTGCACCAGCGCGGCTTCCAGCACGTTTTTGTGGCCGACATTGCCCCCGAAGCCCTGGCCGCGCTGGCCGCCCGCGTGCCCGATTTCCCGAAGGAGCACCTGCTGCTGGCCGATTTTTTTAGCCTGCCCAACGACCCGCCCTACGATTTAATTGTGGAGCAGACGTTTTTCTGCGCCCTCGACCCCGCCCTGCGCCCGGCCTACGCCCGGCAGTGCGCCCACCTGTTGCACCCCGGCGGCACCCTCATGGGCCTGCTATTCGATACCGATTTTGGCCCCGTGCAGGAGCCGCCGTTCGGCGGCAGCCGGGAAGAGTATCGCGCGTACTTTGCGCCGTACTTCGAGTTTCGCCACTTTGAAACCGCTACTAACTCGCTCCGGCCCCGGCAGGGGCGCGAGCTGTTTATTTGTTTGAAAAAGAAAGCAGCATAGCCTGTCTGCTAGCATCATAGAACGTCATGCTGAGCTTGTCGAAGCATCTCTACCGTTGAAGTAAATGAATTACGTTGCGCGGTAGAGATGCTTCGACAAGCTCAGCATGACGTCCAGCTAATCGCCCGTAACCCCAAACCAGAAACCATGCTCCAGGCCCTCGCCAATACCCTCCCGCACTTCCGTAACACCAATTCCGGTCAGTTTTTTCTCATGGCTGGCCCCTGCGTCATCGAAGGCGAGGATATGGCCCTGCGTATTGCCGAGCGCATCAAGCACATGACCGATAAGCTGCAGATTCCCTACATCTTCAAGGGTTCCTACCGCAAGGCCAACCGCTCGCGCCTCGATTCCTTCACCGGCATTGGCGACGAAACCGCCCTGCGCATTCTGCAGAAAGTGAGCCGTGAAATTGGCGTGCCCACCGTGACGGACATCCACGAGTCGGGCGAGGCCGCGCTGGCGGCCGAATACGTCGATGTGCTCCAGATTCCGGCCTTCCTGTGCCGGCAAACCGATTTGCTCATCGCCGCCGCCCAGACCGGCAAGGTGGTCAACATCAAGAAAGGCCAGTTCCTGAGCGGTGAGGCTATGAAATGGGCCGTCGACAAGGTGCGCCAGGCCGGCAATCCGCACGTTATCCTCACCGAGCGCGGCAACTCGTTTGGCTATTCCGACCTCGTAGTGGACTTCCGCAACCTGCCCGCCATGCGCGAGTTCGACGTGCCCGTGGTAATGGACGTGACGCACTCGCTGCAGCGCCCCAACCAAAGCAGCGGCGTAACCGGCGGCCAGCCCGCCCTCATCGAAACCATTGCCAAAGCCGCCATTGCCGTGGGCGCCGACGGTCTGTTCATCGAAACGCACCCCACGCCCGCCACGGCCCTGTCCGACGGCGCCAACATGCTCCCCCTCGACCAGCTCGAAGCCCTACTGGTGAAGCTCACGCGGGTGCGCCAAGCCATTCGCGAAACGGGCGATGTAGTAGCCGATTAGCTAAACTGGTTTGCCGGTCATCCTGAACGTAGTGAAGGACCTTGCCACGCTAGCAGTGCTGACGTGATAAGGTCCTTCACTGCGTTCAGGATGACAAACGGAAATTCTCATACCCGCAGCCAGAAGTGCTGCTTAGGCTGATTCTTCCGGAAGAAAACCAGGCCGATGTAGAACAGGTCTACTGTCAGGCGCACGTCGGGGTGGGCTTTGATAGCCTCCCAGGCCCGTTCCATTTCCTCCGACCAGTGAATGTCGTCGAAGACAAACACTGACTCGTCGGTGCGGTGCGCGAGGCACTGCTCGAAGTAGCGTAGCGTGGGCTCGTAGCGGTGGTTGCCATCGAAAAACACGAAATTGACCGGGGCGCCCAGCGCTGCCAGGGTGGGGGCGAGGGTGTGGTCGAGGTTGCCTTCCACCACTTCCACGTTGCGCATTTCCAGCTCCGCAAACGTTTCGCGGGCCACGGCCGCCACGTTGGGGCAGCCCTCGAAGCTGACGACGCGGCTGCGCGAGTCGGCCGCCGCGAGGTAGGCCGTGGTGAGGCCCAGCGAGGTGCCCAAC
>NZ_BAAGZM010000035.1:0-16010 GCF_054778495.1 Hymenobacter agri | reverse complement strand
GTTGGCGGGGCCGGGCAGTGGGTGGCTGTAGGGCCGCACGTAGCCGTGCTGGTGCTGTCGCCCGAAGCGAAGCGTGCCGCCGAAGCCCTGTTTGGCACTGCTGAACTCACGGAGCAGCAAACCACGCCCCAGCAGGAAGGCCCGCAAAACCCCGCCGCCGACCAGCCCGATGGCCCCGAAACCGCCACTCAACTGCAGATAGAGCAGCGCCGCCGCCTCAGCCGCTCGTTTGCGGTGCCGAAGCAGGGGCGGGCTTTCTCACTCGATACCCGCTACGGCCGCGTGCAGGTGAACACCTGGAGCAAGGCCGAAATCAAAGTGGATGCAGAGCTGGTGGCCCGCGCCGAAACCGACGCCGGAGCCAAGCAGGTGCTCGATGCGCTGGGCGTGCAGTGGCTCGACTACGACGCCCGCACCGGCGGCGTGGCCGTGAGCACACAGTTTGGCCCCACCCTGCGCGGCCGGGCCGGCGGCTGTCGCTACCAGGTGAATTACACCGTGTGGCTGCCCCGCACCACGGCCCTGCGCCTCTACGACAGCTTCGGCGACGTAACGTTGAACAACGACCTGCGCGGCAGCACCGAGCTGGCCGTGGAATACGGCAGCCTGCACACCGCCCGCCTCGACGGCCCGCGCAACCTCATCCGCATCGGCAACGGCGACTGCCGCATTGCCTTCGCCGGCCGCGCCAGCATCGACGCCAGCTACGCCCAGCTGCGCCTCGACGAAGGCACGACGGTGGACCTGCGCAACAACTACTCCGACGTGGACATCGGCACTGTGCAGGACCTCACCGTACACAGTAAATACGGCGACGTGGCCCTGGGCAGCGTGCGCAACCTGCGCGGCTCGTCGGGCTACTCGCGCTTCACGATTGATAAGCTGAGCGAGGGCCTGGACATGGCCGTGCGCTACTGCCCCGATTTCGTGGTGCGCGACATGGGTGCCAACTTCCGCCAGGTAAACCTCGACGGCGGTTTCAGCACCATTCGGCTGGGTTTTGCCGATGCGCCCGCCTTTCGCTTCGACGTGAGTACCGAGCAGGGCCAACTGCTGGTGGATAAAAATCTGGTGCGCGTGCTCTCGCAGGAAAACGGCCCGCAGACCAGCGACGTGCTAGGCGTGTTCGGGGCCGTGACGCCGGCCCAGCGGGCGGGTAACGTCAACATCAAGGTGCGCTACGGTACAGTGCGGTTCAGCAAGTAAGATTGCAGTATTAAGTATTTGGGGTGCCGTCTGTCATCCTGAGCGCAGCGAAGGACCTTATCGCGTCAGAGCAACTCGCTCGAACGTGATAAGGTCCTTCGCTGCGTTCAGGATGACAGACGCATGACGTTCTTTGGGGTAATGACTACTCGTCTCGCTCTCCTATTATCGTTGCTGGCCGCGCCCGCGCTGGCCCAACCCCCCGCCGCCGTGCCCGCTGCCCAATCTTCCAGCCTCAAAACCTACGCCCTGCGCCTGAAGCCCGGCGACGACCTGCGCCAGCAGCTTACGGCCTTCGTGCAGCAAAACCACATTGCGGCAGGTACCCTGATTACCTGCGTGGGCAGCCTCACGGTGGCCACGCTGCGGCTGGCCAACCAGGAAGGGCCCTCGGTGTACAAAGGTCATTTCGAGATTGTGTCGCTGGTGGGTACGCTGTCCACCAATGGCTCGCACCTGCACCTAGCGGTGTCGGATAGCACCGGGCGTACCATTGGCGGGCACCTGCTTGATGGCTGCCGGGTGTACACGACGGCTGAAATCGTGCTGGGCGAGCTGCCGCAACTGGATTTTCGGCGCGAAACCGACCCCACGTTTGGCTACCAGGAGCTGGTGGTGCGGCCAGCGGCCAAGCCGGTTGCTGCCCCGCCCGCCGCCCCGAAGCGAAAAAAATAGCCGTCGGCTGAAAAAAGATGAGCAGCCGGTGAAATTCATCCTGTCGGCTGCTTATTATTGTGGTAACGTGGGCGCTTTTGCTCCGGCCTGAAGCCGGAAAATAGCCTGCTCTACCTCCTGCTTTTTTCTGTATGTCGACTGCGATTCGCGGTGCCGCGCTGGCGCTGCTATTGGCCGGCCCCCGCCTGGGCTGGAGCCAGCAAACCCCCATTGCCTGGCCCCAGCCGGGCCAGCTGGTGAAAGAGGGCGTCGCCCTGCACGATAAAGAAGATTACGCCGGGGCCGCTGCTAAATACCAGGCCGTCACGCCCGGCGACTCGACCTACGCCACCGCCCAGAGCGAGCTGGCGCTGAGCCTGGAAGCCGCCGGCAAGCACGCCGAGGCCATTATGGCCGCCCGCCGCGCCCTGGCCCTGCAGCCCTTCGAGCCCCAGACCTACAACACCCTGGCCACCGCCCAGGAAGCTCTGAAGCAGATTGACGATGCCCTGGCCACCTACGCCGCTGGCATCAAGCTATTCCCTTACAACCAGAACCTGGTGTACAACCTGGGCGTGGTGCAGTTTCAGCACGACCGGCCCGCCGAGGCCATTGCCAGCTTCGAGCGCAGCCTGGAGCTGGCCCCCACGCACCCCAACACGCACCGCCTGCTGGCCGTGCTGGCCGCCGAGCAGGGCCACACCGCGCGGGCGCTGCTGGGCTGGCTGACGTATCTGGTGCTGGCCAACCCCGGCCAGACGACGCACGATGTGCTGGT
This sequence comes from Hymenobacter agri, assembly GCF_054778495.1. Classification (NCBI taxonomy): domain Bacteria; kingdom Pseudomonadati; phylum Bacteroidota; class Cytophagia; order Cytophagales; family Hymenobacteraceae; genus Hymenobacter; species Hymenobacter agri. The sequence goes on along the minus strand of NZ_BAAGZM010000035.1, from coordinate 13,372 downwards.
GGCCGCCGAAACCCTCTCGCAGGGGGCGCCGGTGGTCGAAGACAAGGAGCGCATCAAGCCCGTGGTATCGAACGAGGCGTTTTCCGAGCTCGACCAGCTGATTGAGAGCAAGGTGGCCTTGCAGCCCGGCTACGTGTCGAAGGTGAAATTTCCGGCTTCGGTAGTGAAGCAGACCCAATTGCTGGTGGAGAAATTCCCGCTCGACGGGCCCGCCGACGACTTCTGGGTGCGGGCCTACGGGCCGATGATAAAGGCGCTGCGCCAGAACGACCACCTCACGGCCTTCACCTACAGCATGCTGGAATCGGCCGACGACAAGCGCGCCGCCCAGTGGGTGAAGGGCAACAAGTCGAAAATTGACGCCATGATGCGCGTGGTGGTGGAAGGCCTGGCCGAGCTGCGCGCCAAGCAGATGATTGCGGGCCAGCCCACGGCCGCGCGCGTCGATGGCTGGTTCAGCAAGAATGCGCTGGTGGGCCTGGGACCGGGCGTGGTAGATGCCGCCGGTGATTTCAAGGGCAGCGGCGACTGGATTTCCATCGATGCCGCCTCGGGCTACGTGGATGGGCACGGGCAGTACAATGCCGCCGGCAAGAAGGTGGGCGAGTGGAAGGTGTTGCGCCCCGACGGCAGCCTGGAGCAGGTGTACCACTACAACGACCAGGGCGAGCGCGAGGGCCTGAGCCGCGAATTCCATCGCAACGGCCAGCCCTCGTACGAAAGCACTTACCGGGCCGGCAAGGTCGAGGGCGTGCTCACGGTATTCAACGAGTGCGGGGCACGCATCGGCAGCCGCACCTTCAAGGCCGGCGACCTCGACGGGCCGTATTCGACCTATTACAACAACGGCCAGCTGCGCATGCGCGCCATCACCCACGCCGACAAGGTGGACGGGCTGGAAGAGGGCTTCTACCAGGACGGCAGCCCCGAGTACACCACCACCATGGCCCAGGGCGTGCGGCAGGGGGCTTTTACGTCGTACTACCCCGGCAAGGTACTGGAGCGCAAGGGCACCTACGACCACGGCGAGCTCGACGGGCTATACCAGGAATACCACGACAACGGCCAGCTGAGCCAGGAAGGCCGCTACGCCCACGGCAAGCAGGCCGGCACCTGGAAGGAATTTCACCCCAACGGCAAGCCGAGTGTAGAGAAGAGCTTCGACGAAGCCGGCAAGCTGCACGGCGTGTACCGCGACTACGACGAAACCGGCCACCTGTACTGCGACACCGAGTACGCCCACGGCCGCACCGTGCACCTGCGCTACTACAACCGCCAGAACCAGCCCGTGCTCGACCAGGACACCCGCAAGGGCCGCGTGGCCGTGCAGCTGCCCGACGCCGACGGCCACAAAAACGCCACTGGCTCCTTCCTCAACGGCGAAATGGTGGGCGACTGGCAATGGTTTTACGCCGACGGCGGCAAGCGCGAAATGGCCCATTTCGACGACAAGGGCACTAAAACCGGCATCTCTGAGCTGTACTACCGCAGCGGCCAGCTGCAGCGCCGCACCCGCTACGATGCTGAGGGGCGCGAAGACGGCCTATTTGAGCAGTTTACCCTTGATGGGCTGCCTTCGCTGCAGGGCTATTTCCTAGCCGGCCAGCGCCACGGCCAGTGGAAGGACTTCTATGCGAACGGCCGCTTGAGCGAGGAGTACGAATACTTCAAAGGCGACCTGAACGGAATGAGCCGCAGCTACGAGCCCGGCGGCAAGCCCACCCAGGAGCGGCAGTTTGAGTTCGACAAGCTCCACCACGTGACGACCTACGACTCGACGGGGCAGGTGCTGGCCAATGTAGCCATCAGGCCCGACAGCAAGGACTACGTGCTGCTTTACCCCAGCGGCAAGCCCTATTACCGCAGCGGCCTGGGTTGCTACGAAAGCGGTGGCCTCTCGACGTGGTACCGCCCCGATGGCAGCGTAGAAACCACGGTGGAGCAGCTGGGCGGACGGCGACACGGGCCTTTCCGCTCCTCGTTTGCCAATGGCAAGCCCAACCGCGTGGGCCAGTTCCAAAACGGCCAGACCACCGGCGAATGGCTGACCTACTACCCCAGCGGCCAGCTGCAGCAGAAGGGCCGCTATCGCAACGGCGACCAGGAAGGCGAGTGGACGCTATACTTCCCCAACGGGCAGGTGGAGTTTGTGGAACAGTACGAAGGCGGCCAGTACCACGGCCACGTGCGCCGCTACAACCCCGCCGGCGAGCTGTTGACTGACAAGCAGTACGAGCACGGCGTGCTGGTGAACTACCGCGGGCCGGTGGAGAGCAGCGCGCCCCAAGCGCTGCCCAACCAAACCGGCACCATCAGCGTGAATTTTGCCAACGGCAAGCCCGCTGTAATGGAAAGCTACGACCATAGCCAGGCCACCGGGACGGCCACGTACTACTACGCCTCGGGTGCGGTGTTCCGCCGCACCAGCTTCGCCAAGGGCCTGCGCACGGGCCTGCTCGAAAGCTTTTACCCCAACGGCAAGCCCATGGAGCAGGAAAGCTACCTGCACGGCGAGCTGAACGGCCGCTGCCGCTACTACCGCCCCGACGGCACCCTGGAGCGCGAAGAAACCTATCGCAGCGGCGAGCGCAGTGGCCCCAGCACCACCTTCGATGCCGCCGGCAAGCCCCTGCGCACCGACGTGTACTGGAATCTGATGGTGTACAATAAGTAGAGACGCAACATTTTGCGTCTCGTCGTTGAACGATAGCATGCGAACGGTGCAGTGCCGCTCGTTCAACGACGAGACGCAAAATGTTGCGCCTCTACCTCGTTCGCTATGCGAAATCAAGGGCGGTTAAGTATAGGGTTGGAAGCCGGTTATTATCTTCTAACTTTAAGTCGATTACGCTATATCCTTTCCGTATTGTATGCGCAAAATCCTACTGTTATTTCCCGTACTGCTGCTGGCGGCCGCCGCGGCCCACGCCCAGGCCCCCGCCAGCCAGCTCCTGACGCAGATGCGCCAGCAATACCCGACCGAAAAAGCCGTGTACCTAGAGCTGCGCCAAGACCTGACCGTGGAAATCCGCAACGACTCGGTGCAGGTGACCAACCGCCACCACGCCGACATGCTGCACCTGGCCGAGCAGTCGGCCATGTACGCCAACGACCGGGTGTACAGCTCGCACTTCAACCGCCTGCAAAAGCTGGAAGCCCGCACGCTGGTGCCCAACGGCGAGAAGTTCAAGGCGGTGAAGGTGACGGAATTCAAGGACAAGTTCGAGATTCAATCGGGGGTGTTTTTCGATGACACGCGCTCTGTCTCGTTCACGTTTCCGGCCGTGTCGCCGGGGGCGCGCACCGAAACCGACTACACCGTGCGGCACGTGGATGCCCGGTTTGTGATGCCATTTTTCGTGGGCTCCTACGTGCCCGTGCGCCACGCCGAGCTGACGATTACTGCCCCGAAAGGCGTGGTGATTGGCTACAAGACCTTCCACGCCGAAAACACCCCCATCAAGTACACCCGGGAGGAAAAAGGCAGCCAGGTGGTGTACCGCTGGACGGCCGACAACCTGCCCAGCCCGCCCCGCGAGGAAGACAGCCCCGAGAGCAGCTACTACCTGCCGCACATCGTGTTTTTCGTGCAGGAAGCGCCCGTGAACGGCCAGAGCCGCAAGCTGCTCTCCGGCGTGCCGGAACTGTACAACATGTACGCCGACTTCGTGCGTCGCATCGACCGGCAGCCCAGCCCGGCCCTGCAGCACCGCGTCGATTCGCTGGTGGCCGGGGCCGCTACCGAGGAGGAAAAAGTGCGCCGCGTGTACTACTGGGTGCAGGACAACGTGAAGTACATCGCCTTCGAACAGGGCCTGCGCGGTTTCATTCCGCACGATGCCGGGCTGGTGTACGCGCGCCGCTACGGCGACTGCAAGGACATGGCCAACCTCACCAACGAGATGCTGCACCTGGCCGGCGTGAAAAACGCCTACCTGACCTGGGTGGGCACCCGCGACCTGCCCTACAAGTACGGCGAACTGGCCACGCCCGGCGTCGATAACCACATGATTGCCACTTATGAGCCCACGCCCGGCAAGTACGTGTTCCTTGATGCCACCAGCAAGCACACGCCCTACGGCATGCCCTCGGCCATGATTCAGGGCAAGGAAGGTCTGCTCGCTCTCGACCCCAAAAACAGCCGCGTGGTGGACATTCCGGCGATGGATAAGGGCCGCAGCGGCGTCGACGACGCCTCGGTGCTGACCCTGGACGGCACCACGCTGCGCGGCACCGGCAAGCTGAACATCGCCGGCTACTCCAAAGTGAACCAGAGCTACGGCCTCGATGGGCTGGACCGCACCGCCGAGCCCAAGTACATCAAGGCGCTGCTGGAGCGCGGCAACAACAAGTTCTTCGTCGACAAATACAGCATTGCTAATCTTGATACCCGCGACCAGCCACTGAGCATCAGCTACGACTACCGCCTGCAGGATTACGTGCAGCAGGTCGACGACGAGGTGTACATCAACCTGAACCTGGAACGGCCCTACGCTACCGACCGCATCGACTCGACCACCCGCAAGCTGCCGCGCTACAACGAGTTCGCTCACACCGACCACACCCGCACCGAGCTGGTGGTGCCCGCCGGCTACGAGGTGAGCTACCTGCCGCCCACTGTGCAGGCCCAGGGCGACGCCCTCGGCTTCAAGGTGAGCTACGAGCGCCAGGGCAACAAAATCATCCAGGACCGCGAGGTGTACGTGAACTACCTGCTCCTGCAGCCCAAGCAGTTCGGCAGCTGGAACTCGGTGGTGAACAAGCTTGGTAGCGCCTACCGCGAGGTGGTGATTTTGAAAAAAAAGAAAATATAGCTGGACGCGGAATAACAGAACGTCATGCCGAGCGTAGCCGAGGCATCTCGCGTGCCGCCACTAATCAATGATGGCTCAACGATTGAGTTACCGCCCCAAGCGAGATGCCTCGGCTACGCTCGGCATGACGTTCTGCTGAGAAAACGCTCATCATTACACTACCCATCCTTCCCCCATTCATGCGTCTTCCTTTCCTCACCATTTTCCTGCTCACCACGGCCACGCTTTCGGCCCAGACGCTACCGCCCGACCTCATCCACGCCGGCTACAACTGGGACACCAAGCGCCACCAGCGCCTGCCCGTGTCGGCGGCCGAGGCCGAGTTGCCGGCCGTGCTGCTGCGCGACTTCACCAGCCTGGAGTATTACTACGACAAGGCCAGCAAGGACATCCGCCTGTTTGCCACTGAACACCGCATTGTGCGCGTGAACTCGTCCGATGGTATCGAGAGCTACAACAAGATTGTGGTACCGGTGCTGGCCTCGGGCGCACCCGTCGACATTAAGGCGCGCACCATCAGCCCGCGCGGGGAGGTGCACGAGGTGAAGGCCGCCGACATGAAGGAGCTGAAGGACCAGGAGGGCGGCCGCGGTTTCCGCGTGTTTGCCGTCGATGGCGTGGAGAAGGGCTCCGAAATCGAGTATTTCTACACCCGCGAGCGCCACGTGAATCACTTCGGCAGCGAGATTCTGCAGAGCGAGACGCCCGCCCACGACGTCACTTTCGAGCTGATTTCGCCCAAAGCCCTCACGTTTGAGGCGCGCGTGTACCACGGCCCGGCCATGACGCCCGACACCACCATGGCCGAGCGCCGTGCCCTGCGCCTGCACCTCGACAACGTGGCTGGGCTGCGCAATGAGGCCTTTGCCAACGTGAAAGCCCAGCGCATGCGCGCCGAGTACAAGCTGGCCTACATCGCCAGCAAGGGCCAGGTGCGCCAGTTCACCTGGGCCGACGCCAGCCAGTACGTGTATGGCAGCGTGAACAACCTGACCAAAGACGAGGCCAAGGCTGTGGCCAAAATCCTCACCGCTGGCAAGCTGCTGGCGGCCCCCGTGAGCACGCTGCCTATGGCCGACCGCATTCGGGCCGCCGAGAACTACGTGAAGCTGAACTACAACCTCGAAGAAGGCGCCAGCGGTAACATCGAGCAAATTGCCGCCACCCACAACGCCCCCGAAGCCGGTTTCAGTCATTTGCTGGCCGCCATTTACCGGGCCATGGGCATCGATTTTGAGGTGGTGGTGACTAGCAGCCGCGAGGCCGTACCCTTCGATGGCACGTTCGATACCTGGAACTACCTCGACCACTTCGCCTTCTACTTCCCGGCCACTGGCCAGTACCTGGCCCCGGGTCGGCCCGACTACCGCTACGGCATGCTGCCGGCCGACTGGACGGGCGGCACCGGCTTGTTTATCAAAGGCGTGAAGCTGGGCAATATGGAATCGGCTGTGGGCAAGGTGAAGGAGATTCCGGCCCTCGGCGCCGACCAGAGCCCGCAGGACATTGACGCGACTGTGACCTTCGCGCCCGACCTGAGCAACAGCACCATTCGCCTGCGCCAGACGCTGGGCGGCTACCCGGCGGCCGAGATTCAGCCTTTCTGGACGATGATTCCGGAAGCCAAGCGCACTGAGATTTTGCAAAACCTGCAGAAGGCCGTGGTGCCCGATGCCAGCAACTTCCAGAAGCTGGAAGTGCGCAACACGGAACGCGACATCAGCCCGCTCGACAAGCCATTCATCGTGGAAGGCCAGATGGAATCGGCCGCGCTGCTCGACAAGGCCGGGCCGCGCTACCTGTTCAAAATCGGCACGCTGCTGGGTCCGCAAACCGAGCTGTACCAGAAGGAGGAGCGGCAGTTTGACGTGGAGAACGACAACAACCACCGCTACCTGCGCACCATCCGCTTCGAGGTGCCGGCCGGCTACGCCGTGCGCAACCTCCAGGACCTGAACGTGGATGTGAAAGCCGGTACCGACGCCGCCAAGCCCGATTTCGACTTCCGCTCGTCCTACGTGCAGAACGGCCAGACCATCACTGTGACGGTAGCCGAAAACTACCGCCAACTGCGCTGGCCCAAAGCCGATTTCGAAGCCTTCCGCGCCGTGGTGAACGCGGCGGCCAACTGGAACAAGGTGGTGCTGGTGCTGGATAAGAAGAGCTAGCGGCTGCCGGTAAAAAGGAAAAAGAACGTCATGCTGAGCTTGTCGAAGCATGTCTACCGCGCAAGTAAAATTGATTGCTGCTGCGGCAGAGATGCTTCGGCAAGCTCAGTATGACGTTCTTTATAGCTGCATTACCAACGCTCTCGCCATGACTCCCACCACCGCCGATACCCCGCAAGCCGCCGCCTTCCGCCGCCAGGTGCTGAACCCGATGAAGCTGCGGCTCTTCATGCTGCAAAAGCTGCCCATGGCCTGGCTGGCGGGCCTGCGCCTCACCCAGCTCACACCGGAAATGGCGTCCGTGACGATTCGCTACAAATACCTCACGCAAAACCCGTTTCGCAGCTTATACTTCGCCTGTCTGGCCATGGCGGCCGAGCTGGCCAGTGGCATTCAGGCCATGATGCACGTGCAGGCCGGCTCGCCGGTTTCGATGCTGGTAACGGGTATTCAGGGCGACTTTACGAAAAAAGCCGTGGGCCTCATCACCTTCACCTGCCCCGATGGCGCAGCCATCGCCCAGGCCGTAGCCGAGAGCCGCGCCACCGGCGAAGGCCGCACCGTAATCTGCATCAGCACCGGAGTGGACGAGGCCGGCGACGTGGTAGCAGTGTTCAAACTGACTTGGTCGTTTCGGGCGAAGCGGTAATCATCTGTCATTGCGAAGCCGTAGGCCGTAGCAATCCTTCCTCCCGATGCAGAAAACCTAGAGATGTGAAAAGCCCCGGCTCTTGGATGAGGCGGGGCTTTTTGCGTTTCAAAAAATGCTGGTCACATTGAATGACTCGTCGCTCAGAGAGGAAGGATTACCACGGCCTACGGCCTCGCAATGACAACACCGCGCCTACTCTCGCACCGAAGTCAGCACGTCCACCATGCCGTCTTCGCTCACTACCACGGCCAGGCAGGGGTAATCGGAACTTTCGATGTAGCGCAGGGCCGAGTTATAGCGCGCACCGCGGGTACCATCGCCCCGGCCCGAGGCGCGGCCATCCAGAATGACGCCGATGGAGTAGCAGTAGCCGTCGGGGTCGAGCAGCACGGCCCCGTCGATGCTGGTGACGAGGCGGGTGATGAGCGGCGTGAGCGGCACCGGCTCGATGAGCGTGCACTGCAGCTTGAGGCGGTCGGCTTCGGCCAGGGCCTCGGTGGTAATGACGAGGAGGGTGCCGTGCTTCTGGCGGCTGGCTTCGAGCACCACGTCCCAAAGGCGCTCCACTTTCGGCGCGTCGGCCAGCGAGAAGGTGCGCTTGAGGGCCTTGCGGAAGGCGGTGCGGCTCAGGCGCGGGCGCGGCAGGCCGGGCAGGCCGTAGTGCGAGCGCATGAGCACGTGGCTGGCGTGCTGCAACTCCCAAGCGTAGTGCGTCACGAAGTTGATGACGAATAAATCCTCGCGCACGGCATCGTAGTGGCCGATTTGGCGGCCTAGGGCGTACACGTTTTCGCCGTCGGAGAGCAGGTGCACGTCGGGCGTGGCCATCTCGAGCAGCTTGCGCACGGCGCGGTAGTCCGTCAGCTCGGTAGGGCAGGTGAGGGCGAAGATTTCCTCAATGTTGGGGTGGCCGCGGCGGGCCAGCAGCAGCTTGCCCACGCCCTCGGCCCCCTCGTAGCGCAGGCTGCTGATGGTGTTGCAGGTGGCAAACAGCTTGGTGGTAGCGGGGTCGAGGCCCAGGGCCTGGGCAGGCGTGTCGAGGAAGGTTTTGCCGGCGGCGCGCAGCAGCTCCTCGCTCTCGCGGGGCCGCACAAAAATGCTGGCGCCCGGCTCGGGCTCACTCAGGGCCTTCACGCCTTCTTCGTTGAAGCGGTACATGGCTGCCATCAGCAGCGACGGGGCCAGCGGCTTGCCGTCGGTGTAGTAGCGGGCGGGCTGCAGCGAGGGGTAAGCCTTCAATGGCTTGCGCAGCAGGCGCAGCACCGTCACCACGAAGTAGCCGTTGATTTCGACCGGCCAGCCGGCGAAGTGCACGTAGTTGCCCTGCTGCTCATCGAGCGCGTTCAGGGTTTCCTGCACGGCATCGCGGATACCAATGCCTTGGTGCTTGCGCCGGATGGCGGCGGCGGGCACGTCGTCGCGGTCGGAGAAGGGCCAAGGCGTGGTGAGCTGCTTCACGCGGCCCCGGGCCACGGCGTCGGAAAACGCCTCGCCGGGCAGGCTGGCATCGGTGGGCTCGATGCAGCGGGCGGGGTGGGAGTCGTCGGCGGGCAGGGCCAGCAGCAGCACGAAAGGCTTCAGGTCGTCGTCGAGTGCATCGAACAAATCCACGGCCAGCGCCTGTGCGCCCTCGCGGTAGCGCACCTGGTGGGGCCAGATTTGGGCGGGGACCTTGGGTGCGCTAAGCGGCTTGTCGGCAACGATGGAGCAGGCGGAAAACATGGACGGGAGCGGAGGGAAGAGGGGCGAAAAATTCCCCTCCTTACTAAGGAGGGGATGTTCGAGCCGCAGGCTCGGACGGGGGTGGTTGTGAGCGTTGTTTACAGTAAATAACAGCAGTTGTTATCCGACGCCAGCCTGGCGCCACAACCACCCCAGTGTCCGCTTCGCGGCCACGTCCCCTCCTTGGTAAGGAGGGGAGTTTTCCATAAACTAGCTTTACAGCTGAAACAGAACCGGCAACACCATCTTTTGCTTTATCGGCTTGCCCTGAAACATGGCCGGCTCCCACTTGGGGGCGGTTTTAATGAGGCGCAAGGCTTCCTCATCGAGGCCCGAGCCGAGGCGCTTCACGATGCGCGCATCGGTGAGGCTGCCGTCGGCCTGCACCACGAATTCCATGATAACCTTGCCCTGAATCTTGCGCTGGCGGGCCAGCAGGGGGTATTTCTGGTTCTTCTCAATCCAGTCGAAAAACGCTTGGTTGCCGCCCACGGGCTGGGTGGGGCGGTCGGGGGCCACCACGGCGGGCCGGTTGGGGTTGGCCGAGGCGGCAATGTCGGCCGCGGGCGTGGTAATGGGCTGCTCCTTGCCGGCGCGCATCACCACTGTCGAGCCCGGCGACATCACGAACGACACCGGCACCACCACGCGCTGGCGCACCACTTGGCCGTGGTTTTTGGCCGGCGTCCACTTCGGGCCGCTTTTGATGAGGCGAATGGCTTCGGCGTCGAGCTCGGGCGCGACCGGGTTCTCGACCTTCACCTCGTTCACAGTGCCGGTTTTTTCCACCACAAAGCTTACCTTCACGGTGCCCTGCGCGCCGCGCTGCATGGCAGCCGCCGGGTATTTCTGATGGTCGGCCAGGAACTGGGCGTATTTCTCGGTGCCGCCCAGCGGCACGGCCGGCTGGCCCACCGAATCGTAGATTTCCGTAGCCGAAGGCTTGGGCGGCATCTTGCGCTTCTGGGCTTGCGCCGAATGGCTGACACTAAAGAAACTGAGGCTGCCGAGCAGCAGGAGAGACGAGGATTTCATGCGGGGTGTAGAAGGGGGATGATGGGGGAGAGAGGAAGCGTATGAATTATAGAACGTCATGCTGAGCGTAGTCGAAGCATCTCAACCACGCCGCCGTGGCGCCCCTCTCTTTTGGAGAGGGGCCGGGGGTGAGGTTTCGTCGTCAGTCGAAGCGGTAGAGATGCTTCGACTGCGCTTAGCATGACGTGCCTGATGCTGCGGCGTGACGAAAACAAGCCCGGTACCGCCAAAAACAGTGCCGTGCCGCCCCGCAAATAACGACACCTCGCCGGCCCGATAAATTCACCTCCCGCCCGAATGACGTTATTTGACGCCAAATACCGTAAGTGCATCCCTAAAAACCCCAGCATGACCACCGAAAGCCGCGCTCCCGAACCAGTAGGCGCCTATCCGTACACCCGCCGTGCGGGCAACCTCTTGTTTTTGTCGGGCGTGGGGCCGCGCCAGCGTGGGCAGCCCGCCATCCCGGGTGTGGAGCTTGATGCCGACGGCGGCGTGGTGCGCTACGACTTCGAAAGCCAGTGCCGGGCCGTGTTCCAGAACGTGCGCTACATTCTGGAAGAAGCTGGCGCGGAGTGGGACGACCTGGTGGACGTGACCGTGTTTCTTACTAATATGAAGGACGACTTCCCGACCTACAACCGCCTTTACGCCGAGCATTTTGCCACGGCCCAGCCCTGTCGCACTACGCTCGAAATCAACTGCCTGCCCACGCCCATTGCCATCGAGCTCAAGTGCATTGCCGTGCTCAAAGGCTAGGGCCGCGTGGCGCAATTAACTTCCTTTTAATGGCCCCGGCGCAACTCCCCGGCGCTGCGGCAGGTTTAGTTCCCTATGTATATTCGTAATAATCTGCGCTGGAGCGTAGTCTGGAAACTGACTCGCCGCAGCCTTGTGGTGTTTTTGATTTATAACACGTTGATTTGCTTGCTCTACGGGCCGCTCAACGTGCACGTGCTCGACATTCCGTGGCAGCCGGTGGCCCTGCTTGGCACGGCCGTGGCCTTCTACATCGGCTTCAAAAGCAATGGCTCCTACGACCGTTTCTGGGAGGGCCGGCAGCTGTGGGGCAGCATCGTGAACGTGAGCCGCGTTTGGGCCATCCGGGCCTTCGATTTTGTGCAGGTGCCCGCCGGCACCACCGGTCCCGGCCCCGCCGAAATGGCCGCCACGCACCGCCGCCTGCTCTACCGCCAGATTGCCTGGTGCAACGCCCTGCGCCTGCACCTGCGCCGCCAAACCGCCGAGCTCTGGGACGCCGAAGTCGCGCCTTTCCTGCCCGCCGCCGAAGCCGCGTCGGCCAAAAAGCTCAGCAACCCGCCCACCCACCTGCTGCGCCACCAGAGCGAGGAGTTGCGCGACCTGACCGAGCGCGGCCTGCTCAGCGAGTTCCGCCAAGTGGCCATGATGCAGACCATTCAGGACCTCTTCAACGCGCAGGGTGGCTGCGAGCGTATCAAAAACACGCCGTTTCCGCGGCAGTTCGCATTTTTCAGCTTCGTGTTTGTCTGGATATTCGCCGCCATTCTGCCGCTTGGGCTGGTGGAGGAGTTCGACAGCCGCCAGGCCCTGGGTCAATACCACGTCTGGCTGATGGTGCCGTTTGCCACGCTCGTATCGTGGGTGTTCAACGTGATTGAAATCGTGGGCCACACCAGCGAAAACCCCTTCGAAAACGACATCTACGACGTACCGATGACATCGATTTGCCGCAACATCGAAATCGATATCCGTGAGCTTCTGCAGGAAACTGAGATGCCGGCCAAGATTGAGGCGATAGAGGACGTGATGTATTAAAGCCGGGTAAATGGGGTAAAGCTCATTAAGGGCAACTCAGGTCATGCGTCAATCAGTGCCGGAAGCAACCGATAATTTACCAAATCAACTGGAAGCAGCTTTGTTAAGTGGCATTGCTGAGCATTACCAGTGTCCGGCCCTAGCCGCGCAAATTGCAACGTGTCGTGTAGCGTTGCGCGAATACAGTGGCTGCGGATTCTTTACGACGCTCATAGTACCCGACTACAGCCCGTTAATAAATGAAGCAGAGCGAACCTTCACTGGTAGTGATGTGGCAGCGGGTGAATTATCGCACGGGGCGGGCAGCATTTTGTTTGTCCAAAACGGCCGAATACATTTCCTGGAGGTGTTTGCGTATGCCGATGGTGACCCTGCTGCCGTCACTGGGTTCACCTTGCAACCAATTTCTTGATTGCGCGCACGGCATGGCTGTTCCTGCTGTATGTAGTTTTGGTAGCATGGAAACCACACGGCCCACTATTTTTCGCCTTGGTTGCTGCCTGTGGTTGCTGGCGGGCCTGCCCGCTTGCCAGCCCGGGCAGGCGCGCCTGGCGCAGCTCGAAGCCACCCAGCAGCAGCAGGCCCGCGAACTAGCAGCCCTTAAGCAGCAGCTGGCCGATAGGGAAGAGGAGGTAGCCCAGCTCGAAACCTGCGTCGACGACCTGGAAAATACGGTGTACGAGGACGAGGATTCGGTGGCGTACGACGAGGAGCGGCCGGCTGGGCCCGTGGCTTTGTAGCGCGCTGGCCCAACCCCGCAAGCCCATCTGTGCGTTAACGGAGCCATTCCCCATCTTCGTTGCATGAACCAGCACTCGCGCCAGCTTCGCTACTTTTTCTCCGGCCAGAATTTTACCGACGGGGTGCGCATCACGGTATCGATACTACTGCCGGCGGTGCTGCTGGGGCAGTGGGGGCACTTCGCCGAAGGGCTCACCATCTCGACCGGGGCCGTGTGCGTAAGCGTAACCGACACGCCCGGTCCGGCTGCCCACCGCCGCAACGGCATGCTGGCCGCGCTCGTGCTGGTGGGGCTCACGGCCCTGCTCACCAGTGTGGCCGCCCTCAATATCTTGACGCTGGCGCTCGAAATCGGGGTGCTGGCCTTTGGGCTGACTATGCTGCTCGTGTGGGGCGCGCGGGCCGGGGCCGTGGGCACCGCCGCCCTGCTGAATGTAGTGCTG
>NZ_BAAGZM010000034.1:0-16026 GCF_054778495.1 Hymenobacter agri | reverse complement strand
GCATCGGGCACGAGGCCGTCGGTGGCGTTCAGCAGCTCGTGCGCGGTGGTCGGCTGCTCGGTGGCGGCCACGAGGTGCACGGTTTCCACGGTTTCGAGGCGGCGGCGGATTTCGCCGGCCATGGCCACCTGCTCGGTTTTCAGGCCAGCACGCAATAGCTGAGCCAACTCTTCGCCCAGCTTTTCGGCCTGCGGGTAGAGCAGCTTGCCTTTGCTCTGGCCGGCAAATTCCAACGCTTCCAGAATGCTGTCCTGCGTTTTCTTGCCGAAGCCTTTGAGCTTGCTCACCTGGTCGGTTTCGGCGGCTTCGCGCAGCTGCTCAATGGTTTCGAGGCCCAGCTCGCGCCACAGGCTGCGGATTTTCTTCGGCCCGATGCCTTTGATGCCCAGCATCTCGACCACGCCGGGCGGCGTGGTATCGAGCAGGCGCTGCAGGTCGGAGAAGGTGCCGGTATCGAGCAGCTCGGCTACCTTGGCGGCGGCAGTTTTGCTCAGGCCGGTGCGGTCGGGCAGGCCCGGGCGCTCCACTTCGGCTACCGGAAAGCTGAGCGCATCGAGGGTGTTGGCCGTGCCTTCCATGGCGCGGACTTTGAACGGGTTTTCGTCGTGCAACTCCATGAGCTGGGCAGCCAGCTTGAAGGCACGGGTCAGGGCGCGGTTATCCACGGGGCAGGGTCGTTTAAGAGGCGCGAAGGTAGCTTGTACGGGGGGTTACGTCGTTTTTCCCGCAGTGTACGCGGTGGCTAAACCGCAGTGGGCCGCAGGGTCGTTCAATGAAAACATTGCGCCCCGGAGCCGTTTAAGCACTGCGCGCCATTGCGGGGACTACTCCGAATTCATCATTTTACCACCCGACGCCACCTCTTGCCAATGTCCGGAATTACATTTTTTGCCCGCCTGCTGCCCTTGGCCGCCCCGCTGCTGGCGGTGGCCTGCCAGCCCAATAAGTCCACCGTCGTGGCCTCCTCCCCTGCTTCGATGAAGCAACTGGAAGGCACCTGGCTGGCCTCGCACGAAGAAAACCGGGGCGACACGCTGGTGTACCGGCCCAACACCTACAAGTTTCCGCCGGCCCGGGGCCGCACCGGCTTCGCCCTGAAGCCCTACGGCCGCTTCGAGCAGTTCGACATTGCCCCCACCGATGGCCTGAAGGGCCGCGAAGGCACCTGGACGGCCGACGGCGACACCCGCCTGCGCATTCACCTCACCGATGGGCAGTCGCCCGACTACACCCTCGAAATCATCGGGCTCGATAAGCAGGTGCTGAAGCTGCGGCAGCTGCCGCAATAGCCGCGCCACGGGCCCGCTCACGGCGATTTCATGTTGTGGCCGGAAATTTGGTTAGCAACCAGCAACCGGAAGCTGCCGGCCGGTTCAACTTCTGCCCGGTGCGCCCGTATCCTCTTTCCGCTGCTGCTCGTCGGCGGCACTTCATTTACTGTATTCGTTATGAAACTTCATGCTGCTTTCGGCGCTGCCCGCACGCTGGCCTTGGGCTTAGCGCTGCTGGGCGCGGGCCCCGCGCTGGCTCAAAAAACCACCGTCAAGGCCAAAAACGATAAAATCAAAACCAAAACCACTGATGCCAGCGGTGCGGTGGCCAAAACCAAGTTAACGGTAGAACCCGCGGCCGCCCCGCAGCCCACTACGCCCGTGGCTTCCGAGCCGCAGGTGGTGGTAGCGGCGGCCCCAGCGCCAGCGGTAACGGCCGAAGCACCCGCCGGCTGGCTGACGGACCTCGACGCGGCCAAGGCGGCCGCGAAAGCGGCCAACCGGCCTATTCTGGCCGTTTTTTCGGGCTCCGACTGGTGCAAGCCTTGCATCATGTACGAGCAGGAGGTGTTTGCCAAGCCCGAGTTCATGGCCTACGCCAAGGACAAGCTGGTGCTGGCCCACTTCGACTTTCCGCGTCTGAAAAAGAACCAGCTGCCGGCTGCCCAGCAGAAGATGAACGATGCCGCTGCTGCCCAGCTCAACCGCGAGGGCGACTTCCCGCTGGCCGTCGTGATTGCGCCCGATGGCAAGGTGCTGGCCAAAACCGGCTACATTGCCGGCGGCCCGGCGGCCTTCGAGGCCTATCTGAAAAAGGTGGTGCCGACGCTCTAAGCAGGCGCTTGCCTTCCATTTAGTGAACACACCAGCGCGGGGCGCGGCAACTTTTGCCGGCCCCGCTGCTTTTCTTACCCAATGCTCATTCGTCGATTGCTACTTGCGCCGCTGTGCCTCCTGAGCCTATTGCTGCTGGCTGGGACGGGCCGCGCCCAAACGACGCCGGCCGCCGCGCGCCACACCTTCACCAAAAGCGCGCACCTGATGGGCTCGCACTTCACCTTTACGGTGGTGGCGCCCGACGACTCGACCGGGCAGCGGGCCCTGCGTGCCGGCCTGGGCGAGGTGCGCCGCATTGATAAGCTGATGTCGTTTTGGGATTCGACCTCCGAGGTGGTGCGCATCAACCGGGCGGCGGGGCTGCGGCCGGTAGCCGTATCGGCCGAAACCTTCGACCTGATTACCCGCACCCTGAACCTGTCGCGCCTCAGCGATGGAGCCTTCGACATCACCTTTGCCAGTGCCGACAAGCTATACAAGTTCGACCGGCAGGCGCACCCGGCACTGCCCGATTCGGCGGCCATCCGCAACTCGGTGCGGCGCATCGGCTGGCAGAAAATTCAGCTGGATGTTGCCAAGCACACGGTGTACCTGCCCGAAAAAGGCATGCGCATCAATCTGGCGGGCATTCTGCAGGGCTACGGCCTGCGCCGGGCCAAGGAAGTGCTCGATAAGATGGGCATCAAGGGCGGGCTCATGAACGGCTCGGGCGACATTTACTGCTGGGGGCGGCAGGCCGACGGCTCGCTCTGGCGCGTGGCCATCGGCGACCCCGACCATCCAAATTCGGTGGCCGCCTGGGTGGACGTGACGGACATGGCCGTCGTCACGGCCGGCAACTACGAGCAGTATTTTACGGTGGGCAAGCAGGTGTACGGGCACATCATCAACCCGCACACGGGCTACCCGTCGGTGGGGCTGCGCTCGGTCACTATTCTGTGCCCCGACGTGGAATTGGCCGATGGATTGGACGAAGTCGTCTTCGTGAAAGGGCCAACCGCCGGTTTGGCGTTTATTAATAAACTGAAAGGCGTTGATTGCACGTTGATAACTGACGACAACCGCACGCTGGCCTCGCGGGGCATGACGCTGAATTTTTACCACGGCACAACGCCCACTCCGGCCACCCGTCCCTGATTTTACGTACGCTACGACTGTGAAAAGAATAGCCTTATCTACGCATCCCCGCCTGCTGCTGGGGCTGCTGTTGCTCCCGCTGGGAGCCGCGCTGCCGAGCTGCGTGTCGGTAGCCGCCTACCAGAAAGTGTACCTCAACGACGAGGACATGAAGCTGGCCAGCAAAACCGTGGAAACGCCCGAAACCAATTTCGAAAGCTACCGCGAAGGCGCTGGCGGCGCCAACGGCGGCAAAGTGGGCGGCGGCTGCGGCTGCAACTAAGTAATGAGCATGCGAAACGTCATGCTGAGCGCAGTCGAAGCGTGACATTCTAAGAAACAGTTTCTTGAAAAAGCTATTTTTACCCTTACTGGCCTTCAGCGCCCTGGCCTCCCCAGCCCTAGCCCAGACCGGCACTACGCAGAACCCGAACCGCATCGACGGCTACGGCGCGCCTGTGAGCCCCTCGGTGCCGGTGAGCCGCGCAGCCGATGAAACGACCATCGATATTCTGGGCGGCTACTACCAGCAGAATGGCAGCCACGGCGCCGTGGAAGGCGGCCGCGGCACCCAGCAGCTCACCGACGTGCCCCCGGCCATCATCGTGAACGTGCCGCTTGATACCGTGAGCCGGCTGAGCGTGAACGTGGGCGCTGACTTTTACGCCTCGGCCTCGACCGACCGCATCGACTTCGCGCTGAGCACCCCCTCGGCGCACGACGTGCGCTACCACGGCGACTTCGGTTACAGCCGCGAGCAGAAGGCCAAAGGCACCATCTGGGGCACGGGCGTTGGCGTGTCGAAAGAATATGACTATCTGTCGTTCAACGTGGCCGGCTCGTTTGCCAAAACCTCGCAGGACGGCAACCGCCAGCTTAGCCTGGCCGGGCAGGTATTTTTTGACCGCGTGACGCTGATTACGCCTATCGAGTTGCGTGCGCCGGGTGTCGGCAAAGGAAACTACGGCTCCGACACGCGCCAGACCTACAACTTCACGGCTACTTACTCGCAGGTAGTCAGCAAGCGCTTACAGGCAGCCATCAGCACCGAGCTGGTGTCGCAGAACGGGCTGCTGAGTACGCCTTTCCACCGCGTGTATTTCCGCGACAATACCGCCCCCAACCTGGCACCTACACTGAACAGCAATTTTGAAAGCCGCTTCCCCACGGCGGCCCGCATCGAGGCGCTACCCCGCTCGCGCTTCAAGTACCCGGTGAGCCTGCGCCTGAACTACTACGCCACCGACCTGGTGCAGGTGCGCGGCTTCTATCGCTTTTATAACGACAACTTTGGCATTACAGCGCACACGCTGGAGCTGGAACTGCCGGTGAAAGTGACGCCGTTTTTCGTGCTCTACCCCTTCTACCGCTACCACACCCAGACGGCCGCTACCTACTTCGCGCCCTTCGCCCAGCACTCGGTGGCCGACCAGTATTATACTTCCGACTACGACCTGTCAGCTTTCACGGCGCACAAGGCGGGCCTGGGGCTGCGCTACTCGCCAGTGTACGGCATTGGCCGCTTCCGCGTGCCGGGCAAGAACGGTCAGGGCCAGCCCCGGGTCATGCGCTTTAAGTCGCTCGACCTACGCTACGCGCACTACCAGCAGTTTGGCTCGACGATTTACGCCGTCAGCGACCGGGCCGACCTGGTTTCCAACATCATCAGCTTCGACCTAGGCTTCGCGCTGTAGCCGCCCCCGGATTTTCTTTTTCTTTGCGTGTGCAAACCAACGGCCGGCCGGCATCAATGCCTGTGCCGGCCGTTTAGGTTTCTGGTTACTTGTGGCTGGTTTCCAGCGGAGGAAATCGCCCCATCCTCATCAACGAGCAACCAGCAACACCAAACCAGCAACCGTATACAATGAAGCATTGGCTCGTTAAATCAGAACCCGAAGCGTACTCCTGGAACACTTTCGTGCAGGAAGACGGCACCGCCTGGACCGGCGTGCGCAACTACCAGGCCCGCAACAACCTCACCCTCATGCAGCCCGGCGACCTCGTGCTCTACTACCACAGCGTGAGCGAGAAAGCCGTGGTGGGCGTAGCCGAAGTGGCCGGTGTGGCCCACCCCGATGCCACCGCCGAAGCCGGCTCGCCCTGGGTGGCCGTGCCGCTACGCCCGGTGCAGCCCCTGCCCCACCCTGTGAGCCTGGCCCAGTTGAAGGCCGATGCGCGGCTGGGCGAGTTGGCCCTCATCCGACAGTCGCGGCTGTCGGTACTGCCGGTGCGGCCCGAAGAGTTCGACGCCATCATGGAGTTGGGGACAAAATAACCTGTCCGGGGCCGGCACCTTTCCGGCCCCGGGCGCTGTATCTTTAAGAGAACATCTGCGTTGAAAAGCCAGATGCATTGGCGACCATTTTTCACGGCTTTGAGTATGAAACATCGCTACTTTTCCCTGCTGCTGGCCTGCTGCGGAAGCCTGGCGCTGCCGCTATGCACATGGGCCCAAAAAGCGCCGCTGCTGCCCAACGCGCCCGTGCAAACGGCCCGCACCGAACTCCCGCTGAACAACCGCGACAGCGAAGTACATGTGCAGGCCCTGCCCGCCGATAGCACCGTGGTACTGCTGATAGGCCACGAGCGCACGCTCTCCAGCCGCTCCGATTTCAGCTTTCAGCAATACGACCAGCGCTTGCATCTGCGCCAGGAGGTTCCGCTGAAGGTGGCCGATGAGTTCAGCTTCGTGCGCATGTGTGCCGAGGGCACCACGGTGTACGCGCTATTTGCTTCGCGCAATACCACGGGCCGCTTGTTTGTGGCTGCCTACAATGGCCACCTGGGCCAGACGCGCACCCAGCAGTTCGATACCAAGCTGAGCCGCGAGGTAGTGGAGCTGAAGGCGCTCGACGGCAAGCTGTTTGCCACCGTGCTGCTGCAGGACCAGCTGCACGTCACGGCTCTCCTGCTCGACGTGGCTACCGGCCAGATGCAGTACCTGCCCTCGGTGTACGAACACGTGCCTACGCAGCTCACCTTCGTGGCCGATGCCGCCACCCGCCGCGCCGAGTACGTGCTGAGCCAGACGAACGGCCGCAAAAGCCGCCTGCTCCTCAAGCAGCTCACCGATAAGGGCCAGCTGCTGAGCTCCGAGTTTGTGCAGGCTGAGAGCGAGCGCAGCCTCATTACGGCCCAGGTAACGCCCCCGCAGGATACCACCGCCCGCCTCCTGATGGGCACCTATTCGCTGCGCGACCCCAACTACGCCCAGGGCGTGTTCGCCACCGACCTGAGCCGGCCCGCCTCCGGTGTGCCGGGCGCCGCGAAGCCTCCGTTGCGCTTCTACGACTTTCTGCACCTCAAGCATTTTTTCGACTACCTCAAACCCAGCAAGCAGGCTCGGCTACGCCAGCGCGTAGCCCGGCGGCTGGCCCGGTCGATGCCGCCCATGCGCTGGCACTACCGCCTGCTGCTCCACGAGCTGCAGCCACAGCCCGATGGCGGCTACGTGCTGGTAGCCGAAGTATATACCCCGCATTATCGCTACAATAACTACGGGACGTATTACGGCAGCCCGTTCGGCAGCTTTGGCAACCAGTACTATTCGTCGGGCTACGACTACGGTCAGGGGCTGGGCTATTCGCCGTACTCGCCCTATGGCGCTAACCGCTCCTTTGATGGCTACCAAACCACCCACGCCCTGGTATGCGGCTTCGACCGCAAGGGCACGCTCCTTTGGGATAATATTTTCGTAGTCGAAAACCTGCGCCGCACCGAGCTCGAAGAAGCCGTGCGCCTGCAGGCCCTGCCCGATGGCCGCCTCGTGCTGGCCTACCTCGACGAAAACAAGCTGCGCTACAAAGTGGTGAACCGCGGTGAAAGCGCCCCCAACGACTTACAGGTTCCCATCAGCACCGGCGTGAGCAGTGCCGAGCAAGGGCCTGAGCGTGCTACCGATACCGACCAGTACGACTTACTGCCGTGGTACGGGGGCCGTTTTGTGGCGCTGGGCTACCAGCACGTGCGCGTGGCGCACGGCTCCGACCGCGAGGTGTTTTTTATGAACACGGTGGTATTCCAATAGCAGCTATTGTTGCCCGCCGGCCAACAACCCGGCAGCCGTGGCCGTACCATTGGCGGGCCAGCGCCGAACTACCGGCGCTGCATTCCCGGCCCGGGCTGCATTTTTGCTTCATGATGACCAAACTCCGTCTTCCCGTTCTGTTTCTGTTGCTCGTGCTGGCGGGCTGTCGCGCCGGTGGCCCCGGCACACCGGCGCGCACCGTAGCTTCATTCTTCTCGAAGTACGAAAATCGCGACGGCTTCAAAGCCACCGAATGGTCGGCCGACCTGCTCCAGCGCCTGGCCCTGGTGAAGGCTGCCAAGCTGCTCGGCGGCTCCGACCTCACCAATGCCATCACCGGCATCCGCTCGGCGCGGGTTATCAGCTTCACGCCCACCTCGTCGTCGGCTCGCGAACTGGCGGCCCAGGGCCTGCGCGCCGAGGCCAGCGGCATTCTGCAGGGCGAAAAATACACGCCGCTGACCACGGCCGGCTTCGGCGGCAGCAGCTACGCCATCTCCACCCGCGGCTCGGGCGATAAAATCTCGGAGTTTGCGGCCCTGGGCAGCCTGCCCGACGTGGCCGACTCGTTCGTGCTCGTTTCAGTGCAGGGCAATTTCACCAGCAGTCAAGTGAGCGCGCTGGCCAAGTACCTGCCTCAAATTGTGCAGGCAACAAGCAAATAATACGCCCCAGACAAAAAAAGCAGAATGCCCGGCCGAGTTAACTCGGCCGGGCATTCTGCTTTTTTTTCTGTGCTCAGAGCTTACCGGCCCTGCGCCATCAGGGTTTCAATCTCATCGGCCTGCAGCGGAATGCTGGCCATTAAATCCTCGTTGCCACCGGGCGTGATGAGAATGTCGTTTTCCAAACGAATGCCCAGGCCCTCCTCGGGAATATAGATGCCTGGCTCGATGGTGTACACCATGCCGGGCTCGAAGGTGCGGTACTTGTAGCCCACGTCGTGCACGTCGAGGCCCAGGTAGTGGCTGGTGCCGTGCATGAAGTACTTTTTGTAGAGCGGGGCCGCCGGGTCTTGGTTTTTCACGTCGGTGGCATTCAGCAGGTCGAGCTTGATGAGCTGCTGCTCCATGGCCTCGCCCACCTGGCGGTGGTATTCCTCAATCTCAGCGCCCGATACGAGGCGGGATTTGGCAAACTCCATCACGCTCAGCACCGCATCGTACACCTGCCGCTGGCGCGGCGTGAACTTGCCATTCACCGGAATAGAGCGCGACAAGTCGGCCGCGTAGTTGGCGTATTCGGCCCCGAAGTCGAGCAGAATCACGTCGCCGTCCTGGCACTGGTTATCGTTGGTAGTGTAGTGCAGCACGCAGGCATTCTTGCCGCTGGCTACAATGCTGCCGTAAGCCGGTCCGCGGCTGCGGTTGCGCATAAATTCGTGCACAATCTCGGCTTCAATCTCGAACTCCCACACGCCCGGCTTCACGAAGCCCAGCAGCCGGCGGAAGGCCTTGCCCGTGATGTCGCAGGCCTGGCGCATCACCCGGATTTCCTCGGGGCTCTTGATGGCGCGCAGCTGGTGCAGCAGGCGGGCGGCGCGGCGGTAGGTGTGCAGCGGGTACTGCGCCTGCAGCCGCTTGATGAAGCGGGAATCGCGCGTTTCCACCTCCACCACGGCCCGGATGTGCTCGTTCGAGTTCAGATATACGTTCTCGGCTTCGTTCATCAGCGCGGGCAGCACCGAGTTGAAGCTGTCGAGCCACATAATGGTGCGAATGCCCGAGTTCTGGCGGGCCTCGTCCTTGGTCAGCTTATAGCCTTCCCAGATGAGGATATGCTCCGACGTTTCCTTCAGGAACAGGATTTCGCGGTGCTGGGGCAGGCGTGCATCCGGAAAAATGACGAGAATGCTCTCCTCCTGGTCGACGCCGGACAGGTAGAACAGGTCGTTGTTTTGCCGGAATGCCATGGTGCCGTCGGCATTGGTCGGCATAATATCGTTGCTCTGGAAGATGGCCAGCGAAGCCGGCGGCAGCAGCTCGCGGAAGCGGCGGCGGTTCTCAACAAAAAGCTCAGGAGCGAGGGGGGCGTAGCGCATGGGCGGAAGCGAAATAATGGAGAGTTGGGAGGCGCAAGTTAGGCAGGAGGCAGCGCGGCCACGGCCGGCCGCCGGGCCGTTGTATGCCAGCACAACAAAAAAAGCCCCGCTTCGGGCGAAGCAGGGGCTTTTTTGTGGCCACAGGTGGCCGGCACTACATTTTGGTGCTCGTCTTTTTCACGGTTGTCTTGTTGGTCTTGTAGCGCATGTCGGGCGTGCCGTCGGCTTTCAAGGGACCGGTGCTGGTGGTTTTGGTCATCTTGTTTTCCTTGTAGCGCATGTCGGGCGTGCCGTCGGCTTTCATCTTAGTGCTGGTCGAGGTCGATGACGACGACATTTTGGTATTGCCCGAGGGCGTCGTCATGGTGCTCGACTTGGTCATCGAGCCCGAGCTCTTGGTCATGGTGCTCGATTTCGACATGCCGGCCGGGTTGGTCATAGTCGACGACTTGGTGGTCACCTTCGTGGCCGGGGCCTGCGAAGTGGTCATCTTGGTCGTTTTCGACGAGCTGGCACTCATCGTGCTGGTGGTGCCGGTACTGGCCGGGGCAGTGGTTTGGGCGAGGGCGGCCGAACCGCCAAGCAGGCTCAGAGAAACGAGGAGACCGAGAATGCGCTTCATAACGGGAAATGTGAAGGGGGTGAGAAATGGGCCGTCTACGGCGCTTCGGGCGCTGCGGTTGGGTAGCAATGTACCCATTTTTCTATACTCTTTCACTGCCGTGCAGCGACTGGCGAAGCGGGATTCGGCCGCCGCTTTTAAACCCGTCCGCCCGGGCGCTATCCAACCGGCATCATTCACCCCACATCCACACCCACTGTCATGAAAAAGTCGCTGTTTTCGGTTATCGCTGCCTTTGGCCTCTTTGCTATTTCGTACACTGCCACCGCTCAAACCGCAACGCCGGGCATCACGGCCCGCCAGCGCACCGAGCAGGCCCGCATTCGCCAAGGCGTGCGCTCGGGTGAGCTCACCCGCCCCGAAGCGGCCCGCCTGAAAACCCGCGAAGCCGACATTCGCGAAGACAAACGCGAAGCCAAAGCCGATGGCGTAGTTACCCGTGACGAACGCCAGGACATCCGCAAGGATGAGCGCCAAACCAGCCGCGCCATTTACCGCCAGAAGCACGATGGCCAAGTGCGCCGCTTCCGCTAGTCGCGCTTGGTCCATCTGGCTTGTTCTTTATCCCCGCATCGTGCCCGATGCGGGGATATTTTTTTAACCTACTTGCCAAAAGTAAAATAATATATTACTTTAGTACCGAAAATAATCCATGACCGCCTCACCTGAGCCCATGTGGCTGCTCAGCCGGCGATTTACGCTTACCCTTTTTTGCTCCGAGCTATGAAAACTCTCTACGCTTGCTTGGTTGCCAGTAGCTTGCTGGCGCTCACCCCTCTTTCGTCGCAGGCGGCTCGCAGCCTGATGCCCGACAACCCAACCGAAACCATGCGCAAAGCCGCGGCCCGCGAAAAGGCCGCCACTAAGGCCAAAGCAAAAGAGGCCAAAGCCGCAAAAAAGAGCAAGCGGTCGGTCGCCTACCGCTTCCGGAAGCTTAGTACCGGCTTCAATCATGCGGTGCTGGTCCTCGTCGGGCTCGAAGACAGCAAGGCGGTAACGTCGCCCGCCAAGCTCAACCGCCAGTTGCACATACACCAGAAGCACCTCAAAGCCAAAGCCCGCATGGAGGCCAAAGCCCGGCGGCGGCGCACCAGCCACATGTTCAACTAGCCGGCCGCCATTTACAGTAAAAAGCCCCTCGCTACCGTAGCGAGGGGCTTTTTCGTTATTCAGCGCTGTTGCGGCCGATTAGGCCGTTACCTGCGCTTCGAGTTTTTGGGCGAGCACGTGCTTGGGCACTGCGCCTACTTGCTTATCAACGATTTGGCCGTTTTTGAAAACCAGCAGCGTGGGGATGCTGCGGATGCCAAATTTCATCGAAGTCTGGGGGTTGGCGTCAACATCGACTTTGCCCACCACCACTTTGCCTTCGTATTCGCCGGCCAGCTCTTCCACCACGGGGCCTACCATGCGGCAGGGGCCGCACCATTCAGCCCAGAAATCGACCAGTACGGGCTTGTCGCCGTTGATGATTTCGTCAAAGTTGGCGTCGGTTATTTCAATTGCTTTGTGTCCCATTTCAATTTGGGTTGGGGTTAATAAATAGTCTGGCGTATACGGCCAACGGGGTCGCAAGGTAGCAGATTGGATGGTAAAACAGCCCGGGGTCGGGAAAGTTCAGCGGGACGGTTTCGGCCGGGCGAAGGGTCTGTTTTTCTATTTGAACGTCATGAAAAACACGCTTTGTACGTCATGCAGAGCGCAGTCGAAGCATCTCTACCGCGCAAGTAAATAATTGCGTTGCGCGGTAGAGATGCTTCGACTGCGCTCTGCATGACGTTCTTCTTTTTTATCGGCCCAGCCCCTAAATCAGCGTGCACACTTCCATGTCCAGCTCCTTCATCTTTTCGATGAAGGCCTTGGGCTCAATCTGGAAGCGGCGTGAGAACATATCCACGGCCAGGTGCTCGTGCGGCTCCACAAACTGAATTTCGAGACGCTTACCGCCGGGAGCATGCTCAATGGCCTCTTCCAGCCGGTCGAGCATGGGGCCGGTTACGGTGCGCAGGTCGAGGCGCACGCGCACGCCTTTGCTGCGCTTTTCGGCCACGTCGGCCAGCGGCTCCATCGTGAGGATGCGGAGGTCCCACTGGTCTTGGGTGTGGCGGCGCAGCTCCTGCTTGAGGCGCACAAACATGGGCGGCACCTGCTCGTTGGGGTAGTTGCGCGGGTTGATGAGGGGCGCAAACTTGGTGTAGTCGTCGCGGAACAGGGCCGGATTGATGCTTGTCTCGTAGTCTTCGAGGGTGAAGGTGCAGAAGGGCTGGCCGGTTTTAGTTGTCTTAAACAACACGTTGTTAATCAGGCCGGCCACCGCAATTTCCTTGTTCTTGATTTCGTCCACCTTATCCAGCCCGCAGGTGCAGTAGGCGTCGAGCTCCAGCTTGTAGCTGTCGAGCGGGTGGCCCGAAAGGTAGAAGCCCACTACTTCCTTTTCGCGGCGCAGTTGCTCGGTTTTGCTCCAGGGCTCCATCTCGTGCATTTTGGGCATGGGCGCGGCCACGGCCCCGAAAGCCCCCGCCCCAAACAGGCTGTGCTGGGCCGACTCCTTGGCCGCCGCGTGCTGCTGGCCCACACGCATGGCCTTTTCAATCAGGTTCTGGTCGCCGGCAGGCGCATCGAGATACAAGCGACGGTGCTTGCCGAAGTTGTCGAAGGCACCGGCCTGGGCCAGGCTCTCAAAGGTTTTCTTGTTCACAGTGCGCAGGTTCACGCGCTTGGCGAAGTCGAAAATGTCGGTGTACTCGCCGTTTTTGCTGCGCTCCTGCACCATGCTTTCCACGGCGAGTTCGCCCGCGCCCTTCACCGCGCCCATGCCGAAACGAATGGCACCCTCCTGGTTCACGTTGAATTTCAGCAGGGATTCATTCACGTCGGGCCCGAGCACGGGCACGCCCTGCTTGCGGGCTTCTTCGATGAAGAAGGTCACCTTCTTGATGTCGCCCATGTTGTTGGTGAGCACGGCGGCCATGTACTCGGCCGGGTAGTTGGCCTTCAGATAACCAGTCTGATACGCTACTACCGAATAGGCGGCCGAGTGCGAGCGGTTGAAGCCGTACTCGGCGAATTTTTCCATTACGTCGAAGACTTCGTTGGCCTTCTTCGCCGGAATGCTGTGCAGATTTTTGGCGCCCTCGATGAACTTCTCGCGTTCGAGCGCCATCTTTTTCATGTCCTTCTTACCCATGGCGCGGCGCAGCAGGTCGGCGCCGCCGAGCGAGTAGCCGGCCAGAATCTGGGCCGTCTGCATAATCTGCTCCTGATACACCATGATGCCCTGGCTGTACTCCAGAATGGGCTTGAGCAGGTCGTGCGGGTATTCCACTTCCTCGCGGCCGTGCTTGCGGTTGATGAAGTTCGGGATGAACTGCATCGGGCCCGGGCGGTAGAGGGCGTTCATGGCAATCAGGTCTTCGATGTTGGTCGGCTTCAGGTCCTTGAGGTACTGCCGCATTCCCTCGGATTCAAACTGGAACGTGCCGATGGTATCGCCGCGCTGGTAGAGGGCGTAGGTCTTCTCGTCGTCGAGCGGAATCTCGTCAATGTCGATTTTCACGCCGTGGTTACGCTCAATCAGGGTCAGCGCATCCACGATGATGGTCAGGGTTTTGAGGCCCAGAAAGTCCATCTTCAGCATGCCGGCCGATTCAATCACCTTGCCATCGAACTGCGTCACGAGCAGGTCCGAGTCTTTCGACGTCGATACCGGGATGTAGTTCGTGATGTCGTCGGGCGCGATGATGACGCCGGCCGCGTGGATACCGGTGTTGCGCACCGAGCCTTCGAGCTGGGTGGCGAGACGCAGAATCTGGCCCTTGAGGTTTTCGGGCGACTCGTCGCGCCGAATCATGTCGAGCTCCTGGTTTTCGGCGAAGGCGCCGGCCAGGGTGGTGCCGGGCTTGTCGGGCACCATCTTGGTGAGGTCGTTGGTGTGCGGCAGGGGCAGCTCCATGGCCCGGGCCACGTCCTTGATGCTGGACTTGGCGGCCATAGTGCCGAAGGTGATAATCTGGGCTACCTGCGTTTTGCCGTACTTGCCCACCACGTAGTCGATGACGCGCTGGCGGTTCACGTCGTCAAAGTCGATGTCGATATCGGGCATCGACACGCGCTCGGGGTTCAGGAAACGCTCGAACAGCAGCGAGTACTTGATGGGGTCGATGTTGGTGATGCCCACGCAGTAGGCCACCGCCGAGCCGGCGGCTGAGCCCCGGCCCGGGCCCACGGCCACGCCAATGCTGCGGCCGTGGTTGATGAAGTCTTGGGTGATGAGAAAGTAGCCCGCAAAGCCCATCGTCTGGATGATGCGCAGCTCATAGTCAAGGCGTTCCTCGATTTCGGGCGTGCGCTCGGAGTAGCGCGGCGGCTTGGTCATCGTCACGACGCCCTTGCCGGCGCTGGCACCGAAGGCCCCCACGTAAGTCAGCTCGCGCAGGAATTCGTCGGCGTTGGCGAAGGGCGCGGGAATGGGGAAGTTGGGCAACAGAATGTCGCGCGCCAGCTTCGGGGGCGTGATTTTGTCGACAATCTCGTTAGTGTTGTCTAAGCTCTCGGGCACGTCGGCGAACAGGTCGTTCATCTGCGCCTGCGTCTTGAAGAAGAACTGGTCGTTGGCGAAGCCAAAGCGGGTGTGCGGCTTGGGCTTCTGCAGCTCCTCGTCGATGCGGCGCAGCTGGCGTTGGGCGGCTTCGTCGCGCGAGTGGTCGCGGCGCAGGTTGTCGAGCAGGTCGTATTTCACCTCGCCCTGGCCGGTCATCAGGGTGTAGTAGTTGGTGCGGATGTCGCCGACCGGGATACTGTGCTCCTCGCCGGTGTTCACGCACAGCAGCAGGTCGTGGGCGGCGTAGTCGGTCTGGTCGACGTAGTGCGAGTCGTTGGTGCAGATGACCTTGACGTTGTACTTCTTCGCAAAGCCCAGCAAAATCTGGTTCACGTCTTCCTGGCTTTTGCCGGTGCCGTCGAAATTCATCAGCCCGTGGCGCTGAATTTCGATGTAGTAATCCTCACCGAATAAGTCAAGCCACCACTTCAGCTTCTCCTCGGCTTCGGCTTCGGTGCCGAAGAGAATGGTCTGCGGAATCTCGGCACCGATGCAGCACGAAGTAGCAATCAGGCCCTCGTGGTATTTCAGCAGCAACTCCTTATCGATGCGCGGAAACTTCGAGTACACGCCCTCGATAAAGCTCAGCGAGCAGAGCTTGGCCAGGTTGTGGTAGCCGGCCTGGTCCTTGGCCAGCAGCAACTGGTGGTGGCGGGTGTCGCGCTCGCCTTTTTCGCGGCTAAAGGCCTTTTTATGCCGGTCCTCAACCAAGTAGAATTCGCAGCCCACAATGGGCTTCACGTTGTACTTGTTGGCCTCAGCCACGAAGTTGAACGCGCCGAACATGTTGCCGTGGTCGGTGAGGGCCACGGCGGGCATGCCGTCCTTTTGGGCCTTCTTCATCAGGGCCGAAATGCTGGCCTGGCCGTCGAGCAGCGAGTATTGGGTGTGGCTGTGAAGGTGCGAGAACGTGGGCATAGCGGGAGGGCTGAGTTTTAAGGGTTGAGTTCTGAGTTTTCCGCTGATTTAATTCAACACTTAACCCGCGAAATTCAACCCTTATGGTAAAGATACCCCCGGCCGGCGGGGTTCCCCAAACCCAATTTTCCTCCGGCTTGATTCCCTGAGGCCTGCGTTTTGATTAGGCCGGCCGCGGGTTCTCCCCTACTTGCTCCCGACTGGCAGTTGCAGCACCTCCCCGATTTTCACGCCCGTATCAGTGGCGGCACGGCCGTTGAGGGCCTGCAATTCGGCCACTTTGGTGTGGTAGAGCACCGAGATGCTGTAGAGCGTTTCGCCGGGCTCCACGGTGTGGGTGGGCGGCGTAAGGCTGGCCGGGTCGCGGATGGGTGTGGGAGCCGGGCGCGGCGCGGGCCGGGGCTTGAGGGCCGCTCCCACGGCATCGACGGGCTTGAGCAGCAGCACCTGGCCAGTTGCGAGCTTGTAGGGTGCTTCGAGCTGATTGATAGCAATGAGCGTAGCGGGTGCCACGCCGAAGCGGCGGCCCACGGCAAACACCGTTTCGCCGGGCTCGACGCGGTGCGAGGCTTCGGATGGAGCCGGCAGGGCCGG
>NZ_BAAGZM010000033.1:0-16440 GCF_054778495.1 Hymenobacter agri | reverse complement strand
TGGCCCCTGGCCGCCGCCTCGGTCCAGGCACCCAACCCAGCGGGCATCTGGCTGCACGATGAAGGGCAGTACAAAATTCAGGTCAGCCAGCACGCCGGCCGGTGGCGCGCCACCATTCTGGTGATAGGGCCTGGGGTGCCTCCCAAGGACACGCAGAACCCCGACCTCCGCCTGCGCGGCCGCGACATCGTCGGCACCGACATGTTCTGGAACCTGCGCTGGAACCCCGGCGAAGGCAAGTTCACCGGCGGCACGCTCTACGCCTCCCGGTTCGGCAAGCACATTCCGGCCACCGCCTGGCTCGACGATGCCAACACCCTGCGCGTGCAGGGCCGCGTGCTGCTGATGACCCGCACCCTCACGTTCAAGCGCACGGCCCCCTGACGGCCTTCAGCCAGTGCTACCCATGCACACTCCTGATTCCCTACGCCCCGAACTGCTGAGCCTTACCATGACAGGCCGTTCAACCCCGTTGGCGCCCCGCCGCACGGTCCGGCGGCGCATTGCCCGGGCGTTGCGCCACGTGCTGGTCGGGCACCGCCGTTGGCAAGCCGGCTTACGCCTAACCGAAGACCTGCACCTGAGTTCGCTTGACCGGCAGGAGCTGGCGCTCGACCTCGAAACGGAGTTCGGGCTGGACCTGCCGAACGCGGAAGTAGCCGCCCTTGCTACCCTCGGCGACGTGGTGGCCTGCGTACGCCGGCACCTGCCCCGGGCGGCCTGAATCGGGCACCAAAAAGTCTGTATCGGCCTGCTCCGGCTTGCCCCACCCTTTTCGCCTATTCTCTCATGTTCACCGCCCCCCTGCTGCCCCAATTGCCCCGGCCCTCGGCGCTGGACCGTTACCGCTTTCGGGCCGAAGCCAGCGTGGCCCTGCTGTTCATGGCGCTGCTGGAAATCGGGGCGGCTTTAATCAGCGGTCCGAGCGTGCTGCGTGGGGTCGTGGTTCTGCTGGTGGGCTATCCGGTAGGCCTGTTGATTGGGGTGCTGGAGGTGCGGGTGCTGCCGCGGTTTCTGGCGCGCCAGCCCCTGTTGGTGACCGTCGGCCTGGCCCTGGGCCTGCACCTGGTGCTCTCGGCCGGTTTTGTGGTGGCGGGCCGCGGGGTGGTAACGTGGCTCCAGCAAGGGGCGACGGACGCGACGGCCCGGCTCGCGACGGCCTCGGCTGCCCGTTTTACGGTGGGCACGGGGGCGTTTGCGCAAATGCTCGCTTTGTATGGCTTGAGCTTGCTGGCTACCATTCTCGCCTACCAGGTCAGCCGCAAAATCGGCCCGCGGGTGCTGCTGGGGCTGCTGACGGGCCGCTACCTGAAGCCCGTGGCCGAGCACCGCATCTTTTTGTTTCTCGACGTCAAAAACTCCACCGGCCTGGCCGAACAGCTGGGGGAAGAACGCTACAGCCAGTTCATCAGCGACTTTTTCCTGGACCTGAGCGCGCCGGTGGTCGCCAGCCGGGGCGAGATTTACCAATACGTCGGGGACGAAGCCGTGCTGACCTGGCCCACGGCCGTGGGAGCGGCGCACGCGCGCTGTCTGGAGTGCTTTTTTGCCTTCACCCGCGTCATTGCGGCGCGGCAGGCGTACTACCGCCGCCGCTACGGCGTGGTGCCCGAATTCAAGGCCGGCGCCCACCTCGGCCGCGTCATGGCCACGCAGGTGGGCGACATTAAAAGCGAGTTGGTCTACCACGGCGACGCGCTCAACACCACCGCCCGTATTCAGGCCGAATGCAACGCGTTGGGCAGCCGCCTGCTGGTGTCGCAGGAGCTGCGGGAGCGGCTGGGCAACCTGCCCGCCTACGAACTGCGGGAGTTGGGGCAGATAACGCTGCGCGGCCGCCAGCAGCCCGTACGCCTGGTGGATGTGCGCGAGCCGACGTAGTAGTCATGCAGGAGGTCATTGCTCCATTGCGGGCCGAAGGCTACTCCAAACAAGACAAGCTATTGGTCTTGGTTAAAAGTTTAGTACAAAAGTATAACGGGTAGCTGTTTGGCAGCTTGGTGTAGAGGCATGCCGACGCCCGCTAACTGCGGCTGCGGGGAACCAGAAAGGTACACCTTGCTGGCCCCCATTAATCAGTGGCGGTTGAGTAGCAGAAAATGGAGCCAGAAAGTGGGGCCACCGGTGTCGCTTCTAGGCCCCACCTTGTTGACCTGTTCGGCCTTCATTGGGACTCTGACTGCATCTGGACTTCAGGCCAGCAACTCAGCAGCATGCCAGAGATGATAACGGCTTGCTTGTAAGCTGGCAGCTGTGCAACCGGCAAGACCAGTTTAACTGCTGCGGTGAAACCTTGGAAAGCCCTCTGTTATGACGTAGAAGCCTTGTATACATTTAATTGGGAGACAATTTCCAATTCCTCGTTTAACCTTTGTACCAAACTTTTAACCAAGGCCATACCTGAGCCAGTCCATCATACTGACTCTGATAACGCCCACAAGCTCTTGGTCGTTAGCATGAGCAAGACATAGAGAATCTATGACTTGCTCTGCAACATCTACCTCCTTGGTGCCAAGCAGGTCATTGACTTGGTAGGCAATGCTGAATCGTTTGGTTTGTTCGGCCCCAAGTTGATGCTGTGCAGATGCACAAAAACTGATAGAGAGCAGTAGTAGTAGCAGATTACAGAAAGCTAGCTTAACCATTTTAAAAGTTGTGCGAGGGGTTTTTGCAGCTAAAAGTACGGGACCTTTAGCCTTAAATACTCCCTCTAGGGCCTCCTCCAAATCAAATTCTTGTTCAGCACCATGCGGCCAAAGTGGCCTTGGCTAAAGTTTGATGCTGCGAACGGGACGGGCCGAACAAAAGGAATACCGACAATGCCGCGTAGGCCTGCTTACTGGCCAGACTGACTATCGGAGCCCTTGCATTTTCAGGAAAAGCCCTCCAGGGTTCTTGTCGGCCTTGATTTTATCGGTTTTGAGTTTATAAATGAAGCCGAAAAGGGCTTCTGTATGCTTGGGGCTCTGCAAAATCTCCTGCACCAATTTGGGCTCGACAATGCCCAACGACTCTAGGTGCTTGCTGGCCATTTGGGCTTTGGCATCATCGGCCGGCAACTCAAAGGGTATCAGCAGTTGCTTAGGCTCTTGCGCGTTGACATAAAACTTAATCCGGTCATAGGCACGGCTCGACTTCAACAGCTCGTAGCTGACCCGTAAATCGGTGTGCTCGTTTATTTGATTGATGGCTACCTTCAGCACGTCACGCTGAAAGTTGGCGATGGCGACGTATTGCTCCGGCTCTTTTCCTTTCGGGTCCTTCAGGTTGAGCATGTACTTAAACTCATCCAGGGTGTAGGTTTTCGTGTGCCCTACGTCTTTCCATTGCGAAACCAACTGATAGATACGCTTCGCAAATTTGCTCGTCAGGCTCAGAGCCGCTTGCAGGTGGTAGCTAGTAAAGTTGCTTTTCAGGTCGATGAGGTAGGGACGCATCTTCTCCGAGATTTCCAGCTCAATTACCCCTTTGCCTTTCAAGTACTCGGCCGAAGCCAGCAGACTTATTTGTAGCACTTTGGCCTTATCCTCGATATGGTAGATGCGGCTGTTGAGCTGCTCAGTCGAATCTAGCAGTTGCTTGTAGTTCCACTGGCGTCCCGTCAGAAGCTCCAGCTCGCGAACCCGTACCAAGTACATCGTGCCGGGCTTATCGTTACTGCTTAGTTTGGAGAGTAAGGCAAAGACAATGTCCATCTCGCAAGCGCTCATTTCATAGCGTGCGTTGGTGATGGCATTATGTTGTCGCACCTGGACAGAGGCAACAGTTTCAGCAGCAGTGGTAGACATAGCAGCGAGGGAAGGTTCGACGTCTCAAACATACGTCAAAAAAACCAAGTAGGAGGGAAGTAAAAATTTCTCCTACTTAGCTTATAAAACCTCCTGCTTCAACTTATAAAACCTCCTGCTTAGCTTATAAAACCTCCTGTTCAGCTTATAAAACCTCCTGATTGGCTTATAAAACCTCCTAGTTATGTACTATAAGTATTTGGTAAATAAGCTGTTACGCCGCCCTACAAATACTGTTAAATACTTAAAATACCACAAGCTTGATGATGCCCCCTCTAAAAAAGCATTTAAGTATAGAAGGTGGGCGGCAGAACGAAAAAACAACAAAAAGGGAGGGTTTATAATAGCACAAACCGGGATTGCACTTTTCTACTATTTATTACTATTTTACTAATACAACACTCCTGGATGCCCCTTAGCCACTCAAAGATATGCTATGACCCCGACCCAGAGCGCTTCTAACTGACGGCATTATTGCCTCCTTTTTGACTGATAAAACCTCCTACTTAGAACTGCAGAAACTACTCCCCGACAGGTGAGAACGCCCTTATGGCTTATAAAACCTCCTACTTAGGGAGGCACTACCCCTCTTAAGCAGACAATTCATATCGTCTGGCTTATAAAACCTCCTACTTAGATTGGCCCCACGTCAAGCAAAAGGGACTTATAATTCCTCCTCTTTCGATTCAGAATCCTATTTAGGTGAACCAGGCAGGGTTTCGCAACTCGGACTACTGCTGGTCCATTCTCCATCAGTGCCCATTGCCGTTGGCTCAAAACGCTAAACGCCTCTGACCAGAAGAGCATCGGGTTGGACTTATAAAACCTCCTAGTTAGAGGAGTGGACGCCCACAGCAAGGCAGTTGGAAGACAATTGGGCGGGTGGCCGGGCTGTCCAGGGCTGCGCTGCGCTCCGGTCCTGACGGACAACTCCCGCTGGTCGCTCCCTTCCCATCCCTACCGCGAACCAAAGGAATAAAGCACCGAAATACTGCCTCGCTGCAGGCGTGCTTGCTACCCTACCTAGCCGGGTGATTAGTGCCCCAACCAGCTCAGAAGAACAAAAGGGAAAAAATCAACGGCTATGCCAAAAACGACTTTTTATCAGCAGAAAATAATGTAAATAATATTGCTAAAAAAGCAACAATAAGGGGGTGTTTTGCGTTTAAATACTATAAGTAACAATCACAAAAACAATGCTTTAGCTATGAAACGCACCTCCCAAACCCTCGACCATCTTCGCCAGTACTTTACCGAAAACGCCCGGCAGGTTCGGGTGGAGGAAGTAGCCGACACGGTAGCCGTTGGCTACGTGCGGGAGCGGGCCGGCTCTTTTTCCTATGCCGTGTTTTATGGCAAGCAGAGCAAGCCGGCTAAGTACTACAGCGCCAAAGACGAGGCGCAGGCCGAGCAGCGAATCATTGAGGCACTGACCCTGGCTGGCCAAGTGGCCCAGCGCCGGGCCGAGGAACACAAGACGGTGCGCGCTCCTTACCATGACCGCCAGGAGGACGAGGTTACCTGGCGCAGCTACACCGTCGCCGGCACCGCGCAGCTCATCCGGGAGGCCCTGAAAAAAGCATTCCCAGGGGTGAAATTCAGCGTAACATCGGACAGCTTCGCCAACGGCACCAGCGTTGATATTGCCTACATCGATGGACCGAGCCGCAAGCAGGTGGAGCAGGTGTACGCCCCTTTCATTAGCGGCCACTACAACAGCCAGGAGGATATGTACGAGTATCACCGGCAGCCCACGACCATAGACGAGAGCGGCAAGCTTTACCGCATGAGCTACGGGGCCAAGTACATCAGTGAGCGCCGCAGCTACTCGCCGGCTTACGGCTTCTTCCTTAACTCGCTCGACTTGCGCGAGGTCCCCAGCTTGGCCCAGCAGTTCGCTGCCTTCTACGACTGGCACCACCGCCAGCGCCACGCGATGCAGGCCAGCTACGGCCAGAACAAGGGCATCCACAGCGTCACCAGTGATAGCAGCTTTGGCGACCTGGAACGCTTTGCCGAGGCGCTGACTGCCCAGGGCCACACGCCCACGCTGACCAACACGGCCGAGGGCCTGGAACTGACCGTTGCCGAGCCACTGGCCGACGAGACAGACCGCCAATTTTACGCGGCTGAGCTAAGCTGGCTACAATCCTACTAGGAGCGACGGCACCTGCCCGGCCCCGAGCCGGGCGGGGCAGGCCCGGGGACAAAAGGAGAATGCAATTACAAAAACTACAAGAGGGAAAAAGTCATTTTCATGCCAATTTATTGCCAAAAAAATAATATTATTATTGCTAAAAAAGCAACATAAATACGCCCTTTTGCGTTTAATAAGTATCAGCAACGCATCAAAAAGCCCTTTTCTATGAGCAACGCCCCAGCCCCGAAGCCCGAAGTAGTAGAAGAAGCTTATATCATTTTGCAGCAGCTTGGCGGCAATAAGTTTCTGATGATGACCGGAGCCGATAAGCTGATGGCAGCTGGTCGGTCAGACAGCAACCCGAACCCTTGGCTTCGCATGAATTTGCGGAAGAACCAAGCCCAGGTCAACCGTATGAAAATTACGCTCATGCCCTCCGACACCTACAAAGTGGAATTTTACCGCCAGGTGCTCGTCGATTGGGAGCCGGTAATCAGCCACGAGCAAGTTTTTGAGATGGTGTACGGCGATGACCTGCAAGCCCTCTTTACGTCGGTTACCGGCTACGATACCCACCTCTAAGCGCCGCGCCATGAAAGCCCCCCGAGCCCTTTCCATCGACCTAGAAGGCCAGCAAGTGAAGGTGTACCGCAACCTGAAATACAAGGGCCTGTTTTCGGTGCAGTTCGCGGGGCTGGTAGTGGCCCACCTTGCCACGGTGCAACTGACCGGAGTAGTGTTCAAAGTGACGGAAACCGGCCGGCAGCGCGTCCTTACCCAGCGCCAGCGCAATGTTCACGCCTATGCCATCGGAACCTTCCGTAGCGCT
Organism: Hymenobacter agri; assembly: GCF_054778495.1. Taxonomy (NCBI): domain Bacteria; kingdom Pseudomonadati; phylum Bacteroidota; class Cytophagia; order Cytophagales; family Hymenobacteraceae; genus Hymenobacter; species Hymenobacter agri. Next base: position 9,683 of record NZ_BAAGZM010000033.1, on the reverse strand, counting down.
CCGCAGCCCACAGCCACAGAGCCCATCAGCTACAACCCATACCACGCCGGCCATTTTTTTCGGGTCCAGGACCAAGCCCCCATTCACAGCGCCCAGGCGGTGGTACTCAGCCAGGGCAAAGCCTACGCCAGCGCCCAGCGCTAGGACGCCGAACTCGAATTTTTACCCACAAGGCAGGCCTTGCAATGGGCCGTCAAGTAATCTGCTCCCGCTATGAAAGCCAGCGAAGCCCCGACCATTCAAAGCCCGATGTGGAACCAGTACCGCAACCAGGTGATAGCCGCCATTGCCGACGTCGAGGCCCTGATGCAGCAACTAGGCAAAGGCATCAACAGCGAAGTGCTGGCCGAGGAAGTAGCGGAGCACATGGGTATGCTAATCGACACGCCCGAAGCTTACGAGGCGCTGCTAAAGCTGGTAAAAGCGGCCCGCCCGATAGCCCAGGAGGGCCTGCGCCGGACCCGCGAGGAACAAGGCGGGCAGTACTCCTTACTTCTACTCTAATTCCCCAGTCCCTTTTTTCCCTTTTGTTCTTTTCCCTATGAGCACATACCACCAGGAAGCCTACCTAGCTATTGAGATACAACCCGCCGACGCGGCCGAGAAGGAGCGTCTGATGGCCGTTCGCAAGTACGTGCAGGCCCACACCCGCCAGGACGATTTGCGGGCGCTGGCGCCCTACATCCGCGGGTTGATGGGCGAGGGCTACCAGGTCGTTTGCGGCAGCTCCCATATCTGGCTGAAGCGCGAGGGTACCCCCGAGCGGCTGGCCATCGTTGCCAACCGGCTTAACACGGCCTACCGCGACTGGTACGAGCCAATTATCCCTACCGGCCCGCGCCCCAGCATTCGCACCGAGGACAGTTTGCCCATTCCTGACCAAGTGCCCCTTGGTCCGAGCAGCCCTAGCCAATAGCTTGGCCTTGGCTTATAAAAGGTGGTTTTTCAACTTTTGCCATCCTGCAGTGGGCCGGCGAGCGCCAGACGCAGCAAGGCCACATGCTGGTATTCCTCGACCGTATCACCGAGCCGGACGGCCACCAGATAGTCTGCTACGACGTGTCGGCCTTGTTTGAATTGAGCAATGTGAGGGCATCAAATTGTCATTTTTTACGGTAAGCCGTAATGTTGACAAAAAAGCAGCCTTCTTTTGCTCCCATGAAAAGCCCCAAAGCCCCGACGGTCCCCAGCATTCAAGTTATGCCACTCCTTCAACCGACCAGCCCCGGCCCGGTAGCCTGCCATACATTGGCTGAGCTAATCCATGCGCTAGGCCCGCGGACGGAAGTCGCCCAGGAATTAGGCGTCGTTTACCGGACGCTCACGCTTCGGATGCAGAAGCCAGAGACCGCCACGCTGGACGAATTGCAGCGGCTGGCCGTGCTGGCCAAACTGGACTTGGAGCAGGTCTTTCAGTTGGCCGTTTACCAGATGCAGAACCCCAGCGAAATTCCGGCCTCGCAGCCCGGCCGGCCTTCCCGGCAACACTAATCCCTATTCCTTCCAGCGCCCGGCCTGATGGATATTCCCTTTGAATCAACTCCGCCAAAGCCAGGCGTCCGGGGGATGCTATATCAGATGGCCGAGCTGCTGCTGCGCTACCCCGACCCGGAGCAGCGTCTTGCCGCGGCCACTGCGCTCAACACCCCAAACGAGTTTCTGGCCGAAGCCCCGGACCTGACTACCGTAGCTGAGTGGCTGCAATTCATCGGGGAGGACACGTCGGCCGGCGAACTGCGCGAGCGTTTTCAGCGTCAGGGCTGGCTTGTACCCCTCCCCTAAATCTGCCTTTCCCTACCACTTACTTTCCTTTCCTATGAACAGCTTAGTCACGCTGGCCGGCGTTACTCATGCACTGCCATTCCATCTATACGACGACGTGAAGCAGGCCCCGACCCGTTGCGAGTTGGTCGTTCATCCCGAGCAGGGATGGGCCGTTGCAACCGAATTGGCCGAAGGTGGCGCGGCCGGCCTCGCGCAGTGCCAGGTAACACTGGCCGCCAAAATTTGCCAGGAGTACAACATCGACCCCCAGGCCCTTACGCTCTTCACCCGCTACGCTTACACTGGCAACTACGAAAACGTGTATGCCGTGCGCTTTGTGAGCGGGGAGCGGGACTTGTTCGATGGCATCCGGTTTCTAGGCCCGCGCCGGGATATGCTCAGCCCGGAGGAAGTCGATACGCTGGTGCAGCAGCTGAGCAGCGGCCAGGCTCCCGCGCCGGCGTGGCGTGCATTGCCCTACGCCGCATGAGATTCCTGCCTCGTCGCCGGCAACACCGGCCTTTACCACCGCTTCCCCTCGCCACAGACCCGTTAAGCCAGACGCTTTACGCGGCCAGCCGTCGCGGGGAAGAACTGCTACGCCAAGCACTCCCAAAGCTGGCCCAGGACCAGAAACGGTACAACCGCGCAGTGGCCGCCATCATCATCGGCGGCACTACAGCCATTTTTGGCTTGGCCTGGCTTTTCGGAGATTGGGTACAAGCCCAGTTCCCAGCACCGCCCCTAATCATGCGTTAGTACCCTTGCTTATGAATTCCAACCCCGAAATGCCCGACAAGCTGCTAGAGCAGCTGCTTGAGAATTCGGCAGCCCTTTGCCAAACTGACCTGAACCTAAGAGCAGCTTACCAGCGCGGCCAGGTGACGGACCAAGACATTCAAAAAGAATTAGCCTATGCCCGCCGTATGGAGCGAATCATTTGGGTGCTGATGCTGGGCGGCAGCATCAGCTTTGGCTACTTATGTCACAAAGTCTACCCGGAGTGGCTCCCAACTTATCTCGCACCTCTGATAGCCTACATTAAACAGCTATAAAGCATGGAAAAGGAAGAATGCCGGCAAGAAGTAGCGCCGCTCACCCTGCCGGACCTGCGTTTATCGGTGCCCTATGACGACGCACTACGCTATGCCCAGGGCCGCTTGAAAATGCTTGGTAGTGGGAACGTAAAGTCCTTTTGCGACGCGCAGCAGCTAACTTACACCAATGTTGTTGGCCTGAAAAACAACACCCTGAAAGGCCCGCAACCCCGCTTTCTACAACGGGTACTTAACTGTCTAGCCTTACCAACCGGATTGCTTCAGTACCCCCCCGGTAGCAAAATCCACCGCTTTGTTTTGCCATCGGCCGAGGCACTGGCTGCGTTTCAGGAGCAGCTTACCTTTCTCAAAGGTTATGAGTAGCTGCTTGTGCCCGAATGCAATTCGATTCCTTCACTCGCCAGTATGTCCTCAATCTCAACCCCTAGCCTTCTTCTGTTCCAATTGTCTATTCTTCCAATGAATCCCGAGAACACAAGCCAAAGGGAATGCTTCGAGCCATTCCCCAGGTCAAGTTCGTATTTGTAGGAGGTAGCACGATTAGTCTGCGCTTCGTTATTAGGAGGAAAGAACCCCATGACGGTGTAACATACCGGCGCACCATTACAAATAATCACTTTGGGCCTGAACCGGCGAATCTGTTCCAGTAGATGCGTGCTGCAATTAGTCACAACTTGCTTACTGTCAACTTCTGTTGGAGAGCCATTGACTAACACGACGGCCGGAAAGCTAGGAGAGAAGCATTTCACCAAGTCCGTATGAGCGATGCGACTGTTGGGACCTTTCCAATTGGCATACAGAGCCGGGGAGACTTTTCTGAAATCCCAGAAGTACGGATGGCAATCTGGGTCGAAAGCCGCGAACTCGGCTGGCGTTCGTTGCTCAACGTGGCCAATATCATGTTTTGGATTAAGCCCTACAATCCATATGTCCGCGCTCGTTTTGCCCTCTAAGTATTCAACTGGGCCAATAGTATCAGAATAAAAGCCTAAGCCCATATGGGCACACTTGCCACAAGTCATTGCCATTTTTTCCTCCTTTTCTCTCCTACGATGGAAGTATTCTTTGAAAGTCCCGGTTCTGGCTCCCACGCCACAACGGTAACCGTAATCGGCGCTGGCAGCTCCGAAGAAGCCGTAGAAGCGGCCCGCACCCGGATTTATGCCGAATATGCCACCGACCGCTACGAAATCGTTATCACCCCACCCAGCGGCGCTCCGGCTGAGGCGGACCGGTACGAAATGAGTGTAAGCATTACCGACACTCAACCGGACTAAAACAGAGCTTGGTGGTCTGCTGCTCACCCACTCGGTAACTCGTTACTCTCATCTTATGGAGTAGTGCAGCAGATGAAATAAAAGAACATTTTCTGCGGTTTGCTCGTGGCTCTGCTCCTTTGTTGAAAAGCCACACCATGGAACTGCATAATACCATCAAGAACCTTCGGAAAAAGCGGGGCATCAAGCAAAAAAGCATGGCTGATAAGCTTTGCATGGCTCCCTCTACCTACAGCAAGTTGGAGTCCGGGAGCACGACGATGCCCTACGATAAACTCGTGAGCATCGCCGCGATTTTACAAGTCCCGGTCTATACTCTCATTCAGGAGGACGGCGGTCTGTTTGTGAATTCGGTCTATGATAAGTTCTCTTTGATGCTGCACTTGGCTTACCATACGTTGGCGTATGAGCAGTTTAGTGCCGTGCCTTACGAGCAGTTGAACTTCGAGCAGTTAAGTCAATTGTCGGTGAAAGGATTTGCGAGCCAAGACTCCTATGAGAATACGCCGTTAGGAGGCCGAATATATGATTTTGGTCCAAAGAAGGCCTTCGCGAAAATGATAGAGCAACTTGGTATGCAGGTGCTTTTTGAGGAGAAGCTCGTTCGTGATGAGTACTGGCTGAAGATGTGGCACGAATACCAACAAGACCTCAACGCCAATCCTATGGAGCCAGGTTTTGACATGGACGAACAAGAATACTTCATCGTGTATATGATTTTACTCACGATGCCGGATGGCGAGACACAGATGGTTCAACTTGCGGAAAGGGACTTCCCGCAGGGTGTGGACGAACTCGGTGCGCTGGACCACTTAGTCAAACAAACCGGAGCTGATAAAGGTGATATCCTGGCAGTCACCGAAGAAGGGTACGCCCCCGTTGGAGAAATTGTAAAGTGCCTCTGAGAGGCCCCTCCCAACTGGCGGAGAAGGTTGCAGCAGTATGTTTGCAGCATGTTTTACCACTGAAGCGTGGGGTAGACGCGCAACAGCCGGTACAAACAGGTTGAAAGAGCCGCTCGAAAGGGCGGCTCTTTGTGTTCTAGCGCGCTGAGAGCAGCAACGGAATGAGTTGCACAGTATACATTGCCTAAAGGGCTTGGGTGTAATCCCATGCAGTGCACGCCCGACCACTAGACAGAAAGTAAAAGAAAGCCCGCCGCACCATTACAGTGCGTCGGGCTTTCGGAGCGCTCCTACGAGCACTGTAAATCTACGGAGCCAGCCGATTAGTAATCCATCGTTTCCTTCATATGGGCCTCCCATGACCAGCTTCGATACGCCATACCCTAACTACCGTAAGTCGCGCTCGGAGGAAAATGAATGGTTCAGCACCCCACTTTTTCTAGGTAAAACAAAAGAAGGATTGGCAGTCGTCGCATTGGGTCTGCACAAGACCCTGCAGCCGCGGACAGTGGAAGCACTTATCATCGACCGGCAGGCCGCGCCCGGGGAGAAGCCGGTGTTGCTTGGCCGGCTGTTAAAGTTTGACCCCTACTTTGATTTGGTGTTTGACCAGAAAGCCCTGCAATACCTGCGGCAAGAGCATGGCATGTGGGTAGGAAAACCCCGTCCTGCCCGCCGTTGGCGGACTGACTAAGCCCAGCGTAGGCTAACCTTGAACCGAAATTCCTTCACCTGGTACCATGAGTTTGACATATCCCAGCCTATTAAGGCCCACCACAACGGAAGCCCTTATGAGCGATGGCCGGGAGGTGACCGTTCCGAAAGTTGAGTTGCAGCTACGCCGGTGGGCTGGTGCCCCCATCAGCAACACCTTCGGCAACAAACCACTAATTGACTTCGGTGGCCGGCCGGTTTTTGCGGAACTCTGCGTGTACGAGTTGGTGCGACTATCCGGCTGGCAGGCCCGGTGGGTAGAAACCTATGGGGCTGGCGCAATGACACCTCACCACTTCACGACCTGGGTCGATGCCGGGCTGGCCGGCCAGCAGCACGAGCCCATCACTGACCCCAGGATTCAGGACCTGCTGCAAAAGATTGCGCAGGCCAACGGCAACAGCTACTCGGGGTGTTGGGATGTCGTCGGCTGGAACGGTGAGGCCATTGTATTTGCCGAACTCAAACGCCTTAAAAAAGACCGCATCCGGGCTACGCAGCCGCGTTGGTTGGAAGCGGGCTTGCAAATGGGCCTACAGCCCGAGAATTTCCTGTTAGTTGAATGGGACTATGCCCGCGAGTAGGGGGCTAACCGTTGCTTCACTGCTTGCCTGATAAGCTTGCCAGTCGGACGGCGAGAGCAGGATTTTCAGAAAATCGCTCATGCCAATGTCGTTCTTTTCCAACACGTAGCGCCGCAGTGGCAGCGAGTCCCGCATCTCTTCGTACCCCAACGCCCGCATCGTTGCCTGCGTCCTGGCGGGTAAACCTTCCAACCATTCGAGATAATCGGCTTCCGTTACATCGGCTTCGTGGTGGTGGTAGTAGCAATACGTGGCATTGCCCCAGCGCAGGAACTGCGCCAGGCGGGCGCGTTCCAGCAGGTTTTCTTCCAGCGTCAGCAACTGTACCTGGGCCTCGTGGCAACCCTCGTCGGGGTGCCGGGGGATGAGCAGCGCGTCAAGCATGTTTTACTGCGGTTGGTAGTTCATGCTTTCGTTCCGGGAGACAGGGATAAGCTGCCCCAGCACCCCCAGATAAGTAGCCTCACCGGTGAAGTTGTGTTCCGTGTCAGTAGGGTTTTTCAGCGGAAAGCTTAGCGGCATTCCAGCCCCGTTTATGGTGCCATGCCATCCGTACTTCAGATTGTAGAGTGACCCAATGAGGAAATTAACCCGGTTGAGTTTGAACTCTGGCATGTAGTACGTTTTCAGGCTAAGCATCATCGGTGTGGCATTTTTCATTGCCCTGGCCATTGACAGGTCCCCGACCAGCTCCGAGTTGGTTATTTTACTCTGCATTTCCGTTTCGGCAGGATTTGTAAAGACCATAACTGCGAGGAGAATGCCCAAGGCAATGAGTAGCTTATTCTTCATAAAGGGAGAGCTTTTGGGGGGCTGGTAAGGATTGAGAGGATGTAGCGGCATGGTGAACGAACATGATTATTTCCCATAGGAGCAGCGCCCACAGGGCCGGCGACCCAACTTGACGGCTGCTGCCCGCGTCATCGGTTTGACGGAGCGGGTGCACCATGCCAGGCCCTCACACCGGGACGACACATGGTAGGCATAGGAAGCCGAACCCTGACAGATGTAGATAGGTGCCGGGCGCGGCGGGGGAGGGCCAATGAGTAAAAGCGCAACCAGATAAGGCCACATGGCAGGGCTACTCCGTCTTTATCCTGTACTGCTCATACCCGGCCGCATCGACTTCGCGGATGCTGGCCAAGTCAAGCTTCAGTCCCAACTGCTTGCTGATATAATTTAGCAGCTGGGCCGCACTTTCCGCCTCATCCGTTTTCACGGCTACGGTGCGGCGAACCGCTCCATTATGATTCTCCCGTCCCTTCCACAGCAGGCCGGAGTAGTAAGCGATGCGCGTTTTGCCCGCGCACAGTTCGGGCATCCCCGTTTGGTCCCACAGAAATGCGGAGTCATCGAGGCCTGCGTAAAATTCTTCGGCCTTCCCATACTCCGTAAAGGATTGCTGCTGGTTCGTGCGCTGGCCATCAGGCAGCGTGACCGTGTATTTTACCTCAAAGTGGCCCACGGTGCGGCTTGGCGGGCCATCACCCCCATAGTATTCGGTTGGCATCGTGCGTTGAAAGATTAAATGTGAATCAGTTCTAAGTGAGCCCCGTCTTCGTTGAGCGCCAGGCGCCAAAAGGTCAGGAATTGAAGCAGGGCATACCCCGCTGGCCACGTTGTGGCATCTTCCGGGTCGTCGGTGTGGTCGCATGCCAGTTCCCAGACCAGTTCTTCGGCATCCGCCCAGAAATTGGCCTTGCCAAGGGCACAGTCAGGGAATAGGGCATCCGGGCCGTCATAGAATAGCTCCTTAAGGCCCTGCGCGTCGGCCGCTTGTTGCAAGGCATGGACTGAAGGAAAAACGAGGCATGGCGGCGATTCCCACGCCGCCAGCGGTTCGCCCATCGGGAGCCCCTGCGCGTGCCGGAAATGAAGGTGAATAGCCATTAATAGGAACCGTAATAGTCCCACTGCACGCCCATCGGGTAGCCCCCCACGGCTGCGCTCCCCCGAAGGGCTGTGTGTTGTTTTAGGATGGAGGATTCCAGCGCTGCTTCCAGCAAATCCCGCCCAAAAGAGCCATCGGCGTCTTTTAGCAGGACCGCCGCATCGGCCTTAGCCAGATTGCCCAGCCGGTTCCGGCCCTTTTCCGCCAGCAGCGATTGTTGCTCCGCATCCGAGAGGGCGGGCACGACCAACTGCACCAGGCCGGGAGGGACCAGGTATTTTGTCGCCCACTTCGCCACCTGCTGCTCAATCGCGGCCGAGGTGACCGCAAGGTAGCCGAAGGCCTGACAGCCGTTGGCCTGATAGTGCTGACAGGCGTACACCAGGCGCAGGAAGTCCAACTCCAGCTTCTGCCGTTTGGCGCCCAGCAGGTCGAGGCTGGACTTTGCCATGCCAAAGACGTGGGTCGTGCTCATTAGAGGCGCTTCATATAGAGTACCCGCGCTTCCTTGTCTGCTGGAAAGAACTGCTTGGCCCATCCGTCCAGCTTCCTCCTTCCCACGTCGCCCGAGGCAGCGTTGAGCGTCGAGCTATCAACGCGGGTTTTGATTCGTTCCTCGCGGGTGCCACCGCCGTTGCGGGTAACCATGAATAAAACTTCGACTTCTTGCATGAGAGGGGAGGTTGTAAAAAGAATCGGTGCAAACAGCGGCTGCTAAAAGTAGCACATGGGGCGTACAGCGGCGATATGCACGCTAGCGCACGATAAGTAAATCTTCCAGCCTGGTAGTGTAGGCCGGTGAACACCACTGTGCCTTCCCCTCCCAGGGTGCCCGAACGGGCCGCCCCCCTGTAGCAGGCGGCAGCACCGCCGAGGCCACGCGCACGGTGCCCCGCCCGAAGCGTTGGTTCAGAGCATCAAGGCTAGCCATCAGGCCGGGCCGCTCCGCCTGCAGCGACTTTTCTTCCCTTTTGTTCGGTATCGGTGCCGGGGAGTCAAACAAGGAAAGCTGCTGGCCGGTACCGGGTGGTTCCAATCCGTCGAGCACCACCCCCGCCTTGTGGTAGAGCGTGCCGGGCTCCCATAGCCGGCTGAGCATGGCGCGGGCATAGCTCAGGAGCACCGTCGTATCGGCCGTAGGCCCCGAAGGCAGGGTTAGGGTAGCCGAGCGCGAGAAAGGAGGGAGCACGTTGGTAGCAAAGCGGTTTTTGCTCAGAAACACCGTCAGCACATGGGCCGTGTCGTTTTGCCGGCGCAGTTTTTCCGCCGCCCGCGACAGAAACGAAGCCACCGCGGCCTGCACATCGGCAAATGCCGCCAGGGGCCGGCCAAAGGTTCGGGAGCAACTAATGCTTTGCCGGGCCAGGGTGCCATCTTCCGATGGATGCAACCCCGCGCAGGGCCGGCCTTGCAGTTCCTGCACCAGCCGCGCCCCGACCACGCCGCCCAGGTGTTTGCGCGCCCAGGTATCGGATACGCGGGCCAGGTCC
>NZ_BAAGZM010000032.1:0-16992 GCF_054778495.1 Hymenobacter agri | reverse complement strand
GGCCCTGCGCAATGGCAAAGCCGTCGCCAAGGCCGCGCAGCAGGTTGGCGCGGGGCACGCGCACGTTCTCAAACCACACTTCGCCGTGCCCGTAGGGCGGGTCGTAGTCGCTGAAAGCGGGCAGCATGCGCTGGATGTTGATGCCGGGCGTGGCCAGCGGCACCAGCACCATACTGTGGCGGGCGTGGGGCGCGGCGTCGGGGTTCGAGAAACCCATGAAGATGGCCAGCTTGGCATTGGGATGGCCCAGGCCGGTGGCCCACCACTTGCGGCCGTTCAGCACCAGCTCGTCGCCGTCTTCCTGAATGGTGGCCTGCATATTGGTGGCATCGGAGGAGGCCACATCGGGCTCGGTCATGCAGAAGACGGAGCGAATTTCGCCGGCCAGCAGCGGCTGCAACCACTCCTGTTTCTGGGCTTCGGTGCCGAAGTAGTGCAGCACCTCCATGTTGCCGGTATCGGGCGCGTTGCAGTTGAACACGGTGGGCGCGAGCAAGCTGCGGCCAGTGGCCTCAGCAATGGGCGCGTATTCGAGCGTGCTGAGGCCGGCGCCGTGGGTGGCATCGGGCAGAAACAGATTCCAGAGGCCGGCGGCTTTGGCTTTGGCTTTCAGCGCTTCGACGACGGGCAGCACGCGCCAGGTTTGCCAATCGGGGCCGGCGTTGGCGGCGCGATTAGCGTCGTGATATTCATCTTCAATAGGCGCAATGTGCTCGGCCATAAAGGCCTGCACGCGGGCGAGGTAATCCTGGGAGCGGGGGCTGGGTGTGAAATCCATAGCTTTTCGTTCTGCCGGTGAAACTTCCCCCCGGCCTCTCTCTTCGGGGAGAGGAAAGCCTGACGCGAAGCAACCAGCGGTGGGGCTTAGGTTGGTTGAAATACTATGAAATCACCCCACTGTCAATCACCAGCTGGGTGCCGTTGGTGTAGCTGGAATCGTCGGAGGCCAGGTAAATGAATGCTTTGGCTACTTCCTCGGCGCGGCCTAGACGCTTCATGGGGCTGGCGGCCACCATTTGCTGCCGTAGCTCCTCCGGCGCGTCCTTGATGAGCGGCGTGTCGATGTAGTACGGGCAGAGGGCATTCACGCGCACGTTGCGGCGGGCAAACTCTTGCGCCGCAACACGGGTGAGGCCCAGCACGCCGTGCTTCGAGGCCACGTAGGCGCTCAGGCCGGGCGCGCCCTTCAGGCCGGCGAGCGACGACATGTTCACGATGACGCCCCCACCCTGCCGCACGAAGTGCGCCAGCTCGTGCTTCATGCACACGAATACGCCGGTGAGGTTCACGTCGACGATGCGCCGGAACGACTCCTCGCTGGTGTCGAGAAAGCTGAAAAAGCCTTCGCCGATGCCAGCATTGTTCAGCGCCACATCGAGCCGGCCGAATGTTGCGACCGTAGCCGCAATGGCCTGCTGAATACTGGCCGAATCGGTCACATCGAGCGGCGCAAACGTGGCTTTGGCCCCGGCCGCCTGCACTTCGGCCAAGGCGGCGGCGTGGTCGGAACCGGGCAGGTCGGCGATGACGACTTTGGCTCCTTCGGCCGCGGCAGCCACGGCGGCGGCACGGCCCAGCCCCGAGGCCCCGCCGGTAATGAAGACGACTTTATTTTCGAGCTTTTTCATGGTTCTGACGGAACGCCTCACCCCCCGGCCCCCTTTCCGATGGACAGGGGAGCCACGGCGGCCCGGACGATGTGGATAAAATTTTGAAAAATCGTTCGGCTCCCCATCTCCGTCGGAGAGGGGGCTGGGGGTGGGGCGCTTCGTCAGAACCACGCGTCCTGCATAGCCACCGTTACGGCATTGGGCGACTGCAGGCGCTTGGCCAGGCCGGGGGCTTTCACCAGCTCGTATTCGTAGAAATACTGGGCGGCCATGAGCTTGCCGTGGTAGAAATCCTGGTCGTCGGCGTGGGTGGCAGGCAGGGCTTGCTGGGCCACGGTGGCCTGCCGCAGCCACTGCCAGGCCACCACCACCAAGCCCGCCAGTTCCAGGTACAGCGTGGCATCGGCCAGGAAAAGCTCGTGGTTCTGGGCGGCCACGCCCAGCAGGTGGCCGGTGGTTTGTTGCAGCAGGCCTAGGTTTTTCGTGAGCTGCGCGGCCAGTGGTTGAAGCTCCGGCGCGGCTTCGGCGGCAGCAATGGCGGCCTGTATTTCTTCGAGCAGCAGAGCCACGGCCCGGCCGTCGTGCTGGGTTATTTTCCGACCCAGCAAGTCGAGTCCCTGAATGCCGGTGGTGCCCTCGTGAATGGGGTGAATGCGCGACTCGCGCCAGAACTGCTCCACCGGAAAATCGGTGGTGTAGCCCGCCCCGCCGTGCACCTGAATGGCGGCGCTGGTGCTCAGCACGCCCATTTCGGAGGGGTAGGTTTTGGCAATGGGCATCAGCAAGTCGAGCAGCAGCTCGGCGCGCTCCTTCTCGGCGCCTTCGCCGGCCCGGGCCACGTCCATGTAGTAGCTGCACTGCAGCAGCAGGCCCAGGGCGCCTTCCATGGTGGCTTTCTGGAAGAGCAGCATGCGCTTCACGTCGGCGTGCTGAATGATGGGGACCTGGGGCTTTGCCATGTCGCGGGCAGCCGCGGGGCGGCCCTGGGGCCGGGCGCGGGCGTATTCCAGCGCCGCGTAGTAGGCCGCAGTGCCGATGGCGGCCGCGCTCACGCCCACCGCCAGCCGGGCCTCGTTCATCATCTGGAACATGTAGCGCAGGCCTTGGTTGGGCAGGCCCACGAGGTAGCCGCGCGCGTCGTCGCTGCCGCCAATCATCAGGTGGGCAATGGGCGCGCCCTTGCAGCCCAGCTTGTGGTAGATGCCGGCCGTGACGACGTCGTTATCAATTAAATCGGCTGGTTGCGTACCGGCGTGCGGCAGGCCCTCGGCCACGCGCTGGCGCGGCACCGCAAACAGCGAAATGCCCCTGGCCCCGGCCGGCGCGCCCTTGATGCGGGCCAGCATGAGGTGTACCACGTTGTCGCAGGCATCGTGGTCGCCCGAGGAGATGTAGATTTTCTGGCCGCGCAGGCGATAGTAGCCTTCGTCAGTGGGCTCGGCGGCGGTGGTGATGTCGGAGAGCGAGCTGCCGGCGTCGGGCTCGGTGAGGGCCATGGTGCCCTGCCAGTTGCCGGCGTACATGTGCGGCGTGAAGGCGGCCGCCAGCTCGGGCGTGGCAAAGCTGCGCAGCAGGTTAGCCGCGCCCAGCGTGAGAAAGGGCGGCACGCTGGCCGAGTAGTTGGTAGCCTGCAGGGCAAATACCGCCGCGTTGTACACAGTGCCGGGCAGCTGCTGCCCGCCTTCCTCATAGCTGAACAGCGCGTTTATCCAGCCATCCTGCCCGAAGCGGCGCGTGATGGCCTGCATGCCGGGGTGCATCCGGATGCGGCCGTCGACGAGTTGCGGCTCCTGGCGGTCCATGTCGGTGAGCAAGGGGCGCAGGAGCTGGTCGGCGAAGCGGCCGGCGGTGTCGAGCACGAGGTCGATGGAGCCGCGGTCGTGGTCCTGGAAATATGGGAAGCGGTTCAGGCGCTCCACTCGCAGCACTTCGTGGAGCTGAAACGCGAGGTCGCGGCGCGAATAGGCTTGCTTGGCCATGCTGGCTAGGGTTTGGGTGGGAAGGGAGTGCGGTAAAAGTACCGGCTTCCCCCAACGGCCCCAATGACCTAGGTTAAGAAATGCGGCAAGTAGCAAAGGCGAGCATGACGTTCTTTTCCCCTTATATCATCTACCCTATTCCCCATTCCCTTTCACTCCTCCTCCCCTATCACAGCTGCGCCCGCATGCGGCTCAGGCTCTCTGGCTTCACGCCCAGGTAAGTAGCGATGTGCCGCTGCGGCACCTGCTGAATCAGTTCGGGGTTTTGGCGCAGCAGGGCGAGGTAGCGGGTGCGCAGGTCGTCCATCTGGAAGGCGCGCAGGCGCTCGGTGAGGCCGCACACCAGGTTTTCGTTGATGCGGCGGCCCAAGCGCTCGATGGGCGGCACGCGCCGGAACAGGCGGTTGAGGTCGGGAACCAGGATTTCGTGGGCCTGCACGTCGGTCAGGCATTCAAAATAGAGCTCGGTGGGCACCTGGGCCACGATGCTGAGCGTATCAAAGCAGAAGGAATCGGCGCCGTAGAAGGCACTGGTGACATCTTCACCGCGCACGAGGCGGTAGGCGCGGGCCAGACCGGCTTCGATGAAGTAGAGCCGGTCGGGCGGTGGGCCGGGGTGGAACAGCTCGGTACCCTTGCGAAAGGTGCGGGGCTGAATCACGGCCAGCGTTTGTTCCAGCTCAGCGTCGGTGAGGTGGGCGTGCTGTTGCAGGTAGGCGCGCATGCGAAAGGCAGAAAGCGCCACAGTAGCGCAGAAACAGGCTTTTATTTACCGGTGAGGCTGATTATTCACGAAAAGTACGGCGCCAGCGCAGCACCTTTGTCAGACGCCGGCTTTTTCCGGCTTGTCCTTGCCAGTTGCCTGCGGCCCGTGTGGCCGCCCCGCTATGCGCCTGTTCGTTTATTCGCCCCTCAGCGCCCTGGCCCGCGCCTATCTGCTGCAGCAGCTTCCGCCCGAAGTCGACGTTACGTTCAACGCCGACCTGGCTCCCGAAGACCAGTTTCCCACCTTTCAGGAAGCCGAAATTCTACTCGGCAACCCGCCGCCGGTGTGGCTGGCGGCCGGCCACTCGCCCCGCCTGCGCTTCTGGCAGATTGACTCGGCCGGCTTCGAGCGCTACCGCCAGCTGCGCCTGGCGCTGCCCGTGGCCAATATGGGCGACTTCTTTGCCTGGCCCTGCGCCGAAACCATGGTAGGCGGCCTGCTCGCCCTCTACCGCCACTTGGGCGAACTGGCCGTGCTGCAGGCCGAGAAGAAATGGGTGGGCGGCGCCTACGTGCGCAACCGCGCCGGCCAGCTGCGCGGCAAACGTGTGGTGGTGCTGGGCGCGGGCGCCATTGCGCTGGCCCTGCGCCAGCAACTCGGCGGCTTCGAGTGTGCGGTGCAGCTGCTGGCCCGCACCCATCCCGAAGCCCAACTGCGCTCCAAAGCCGACCTGAAAGCCGCCCTGCCCGAAACCGACATTGTTATCAACACCCTGCCCGGCAGCGCCGAGGGCTTTTTCTCGGCCGAGTTGCTTGATGCTATGCGCCCGGGCAGCTTCTACGCCAGTGTGGGCCGCGGCAACACCACCGACGAGCCGGCCCTCATCCGCCTGTTGCAAGCCGGCTACCTCGGCGGCGCCGTGCTCGACGTGACGGCCATCGAGCCCCTGCCCCCCGACAACCCACTCTGGAGCCTGCCCAACGTGCTGCTCACCCAGCACACTGGCGGCGGCCAGCCCCTCGAAGACGAAGGCAAGGTCGACGTGCTGCTGCGCAACCTCGAGAACCTGCGCCACGGCCGGCCGCTGGAGAATCTGGTGGACCTGAGCCGGGGGTATTAAGGTTCTTCTGTCATTGCGAGGCCGCAGGCCGTGGCAATCCTTCCTCTCGAAGCGACCAGCCTTTACGATGTGACACATTTTCTATTGAAAAGCGCCAGACCTCACCACGCCACAATGCGGGAGCTTTTCGCTGCTTAAAAGTTAGTCGCATTGGAAGGAAAGATTGCCGCGCTCCACTTCGTTCCGCTCGCAATGACAGAAGGTGCTACCTCCCCGGCATCCACGGTACCTCCGCCGTAAAAATCTCCTTCAGCGTGTAGCCCTTCGCCTCTTTGGCCGTGAGCTGATGCGACCACGGCACCCGCGCTGCCGCATTCGCGCCCGGCCCGGTGGAGCGAAATTCGGCGAAGTAGGCCGTCTTTTCGTTGGCCGGGTTTTTCCAGTTGTCCCAGCCGGCTGGCGCGATGTGGCGGCCCATTTCGGTATTCAGATACACCACTTTGGCATTGGGCCGCCAGGGCCGGCCGAGGTGCACCTTCTTGGCCAGGGCCGTATCGGCCGTCAGCTTGCAACTGAGAAACACGAAGCCGAAGCGCTGCCCCTCGGGCGTGGAAGCGGCCGTGATGAAGGAATTTTTCTTGCTCTTTATGAAGCAATGGTCGAACACGGCCGTGCTGGCGCCGAAGATGAAATCGGTGGTGCCTTCGAGGTAGCAATCCTGAAAATACTGGCGGGTGTGGCCGGTAGCCAGAAATAGAATGTCCTGGTTGCCCACCACGCGGCAGCGGCGGAACGTGGCGCGGTCGCCCTCCACATGCAGGGCCACGGCCTGGCCGGCAGTGTAGCCGGCCGTGTTTTCGAAAGTGACGTTCTCGGCCGTGAAGTCGTTGGCCTGCACCAGCACCGAGTGTGAGGAGTACGTATCGTGTCCGGCTGCGTCGCCGGTGTGGTCGGCGAAGGTGAGGATGGTGGTTTCGGCCTGCTCCCCTACCAGCCTGATGTGCGTTTTGAGCGTGGGCACCACCAGCTTTTCGCGGTAAGTGCCGGGCTTGATGCGAATGGTGACGGTCGTTTGCGACTGGTTAGGCACGGCATCCACGGCGGCCTGCACGGTGCGGAAAGTACCGCTGCCGTCGGGTGCCACGGTAATGGTGGCGGGCGTTTGGGCGAAGGCCGGGGTAACAGCCAGCAGCGCGAGAAGCAGAAGTTTCATAGAAGTAGCGCGAGCTTTTAGTTCGCGTCCATGGCTGAAATGACATTGATAAACCACCGGCGCGCGAGGCCGTGAACTAAAAGTTCGCACTACTGCCCCTACGGCTGCCAGCCGTGCAGCACGTTGTCGCGGGTGTACTGCCTGGCTTCGGCCGCCGTGAGCTGGTGCGACCACGGCACGCGCTGCTTCGGCGCGGCCCCCGGCCCGCTCGACTGATACTCGGCGTAGTAGGCAGTTTTCTTGTTCGACTCCTTGTCCCAGGGGTCCCAGCCTTCGGGCCGAATCATGGCCCCCAGTGTGCAATTCAGAAATACGGTTTTAGCGTAGGGCCGCCAGGGCCGGCCCAGGCCGAAGCTGCCGGCCGGCGCGTCGCCGCCGATGCGGCAGTGGCTGAACACGTAGCCGAATCGCGCCGTGTCGGGCGTGCTGGCGGCCGTGACGAACCCGCCGCGCTTGCAGAAAATCTCGCAGTCTTCGAACCACGCCGTGCTCGAACCGAAGATGAAATCTACGGTGCCCTCAATGTAGCAACTCTTGTAAAACTGCCGGCTGCCGCGCCCATACGTGTACAATGTATCCTGAAACCCTAGAAACCGGCAGTTTATAAACGCGGCCTTGTCGCCATCGACCCACACGGCCACCGCCTGCCCCACCGGCCCCGATGAATTCTGAAACGTCAGGTTCTCGGCCGAAAAATCGGTACCGTAGATGTAGCAGCTCGCCGAGCCCGACGTGCCCTTGTCTTCCCCAAAAATATTCTTCTTCTGGTTGTAGTCGTCGTAGGTCAGGATGGTCAAATCTCGGTCTTCGCCAATGAGTTTCACCAGCTGCTTCGAGCCGGCCAGAATCAGCTTCTCCTTGTAAATGCCCTTTTTTACAAAGATGGTCGTCACCTTCTTGCGAAAGTCCGGCACCGCATTGAAGGCTTCCTGCACGGTGCGAAACTGCCCGCTGCCATCCTGCGCCACCACAAAATCGTAGCCCCAGGCCCGGCCCAGCCCGCCGCAGCTTAGCAGCAGTAGCAGCAATAGATTTTTCATGGTTCGGGAGGTAGTTGCGGCCGCAACTTACCGGCCGCCCCGGTCAATTGGCGCGGCCGGGTGCGGGTATTTTCGCGCAATCGTTGCCGGGAACGATGACGCGAGGCCGGCAAAAAAACATTTGCGGCCGGTGGCTTATGTAATTCCGGCGCGGGCCGCATCAGCCTGCCACTTCCAATTTCTAAAGCTTCGCTGATGCGGTCTTTACTACTCTTGTTTTGCGGCGTCTGGCTGCTGCCCCACTTTGCGCGTGCGCAAACTACTGTTTCCGGGCGCGTGGTCGATGCCAAATCCGGCGATGGATTACCGGGCGTCTCCGTGCTGCAAACCGGTACGCTCAACGGCGTTTCCGCCGATATCGAAGGCCGCTTCTCCCTCGCCCTGCCATCGACGGCCGACAGTATTGCGCTCACGTTCTCCAGTATCGGCTACGTTACACAGCAGCGCCACGTGGCCGCCGGCAGTACCAGCATCGTGCGGCTGGTAGTCAATACCAGGCAGATTATCGACTGCGAAATAATACAGCCGCTCGCCGAAGTCGGCCTGAGCAGCGGAGTCCGCTACGCTCCCTTCGGCGGTACCCTGAAACTATACGGGCCACGGCTGGTGCGGCTGCCCATCACGGCCAGCGTGGCCTGCCAAACCAACTTTAGCAGCAACCAGGTAGTCACTGCCGGCCTGAACCTACATAGCATACGGCCGGGGCGCCACTTCACCATTTACCCCAGCCTCGACTACCAGCACCTGCGGGCCGCGCCGGCCAACCTGCTGTTCAGCAGCTACACGGCCACGGCAAGTACATCAATTTACAGTATCGGGGCCGCGTGGCTACCCAATCTACTCCTGGGAGGCGGCTACGCGCAGCTCAGCCCCCTTACCGCCGAAGCGCCAGCTACGGCAGCGGGCTACGGCTACCTGTTTGGCCTCAGCAGCTCGCAGTTGCCACTGAACATGGTGGGTAGCGCGCAGGCCACGCGCTGGCCCGGCGGCTGGCAATGGCAGGCCCGGCTGCAGCACTACCTGCCAGGGCGCTTGTTGGCCGGCGTAGCCTTCAACCAAGTGCGCAGCTATACCGAATTCTCATTAACAATCAGGCGCACCTTGTATTAGCCTGGGGCTACGTAAGCCCAACAAAAAAGCCCGGCCAATTGGCCGGGCTTTTCCTTTTTCAACAAATCAGCATTACTCCTGCATGCCCGAAACCTTCGTCAGCACGTCCACCATCTCAGCCGAGATGCCGGTGGTGCTGAAGCCACCGTCGTGCATCAGGTTCTGCATGGTCACGTAACGGGTCAGGTCCGAGAACAGCGAGATGCAGTAGTCGGCGCAGGCCTCGGCCGGGGCGTTGCCCAGCGGCGACATCATGTCGGCGAAGTTGTAGAAGGCGTCGAAGCCCGTGATGCCGGTGCCGGCCGTGGTTTTGGTGGGCGACTGCGATACCGTGTTCACGCGCACCTTTTTCAGCTTGCCGAAGCGCTGGCCGTAGCTGCGGGCAATGCTTTCGAGCATGGCCTTGGCCTGCGTCATGTCGGTGTAGTCGAGGAAGGCGCGCTGGGCGGCGATGTAGCTCAGGGCCACAATGCTGCCCCACTCGTTCATGGCGTCGAGCTTCTCAGCCACGGCCATCATCTTATGGAACGACAGGGCCGACACGTCGATGGTCTGGTTGAAGAATTTGTAGTCCAGCTCGCCGTAGTGCTTCTTTTTGCGAATGTTGGCGCTCATGCCAATGCTGTGCAGCACGAAGTCAATCTTGCCGCCAAGCTTCTCCTGCGCGCCCGAAAACAGCGCCTCCAGCTCCTCGGTCGAAGTAGCGTCGGCCGGGATAATGGGCGCGTTGCACTCCTCGCTCAGCTTGTTGATTTCGCCCATGCGCATGGCCAGCGGCGCGTTGGTGAGCACGAAGCGTGCCCCTTCGGCGTGCGCCCGCTGGGCCACTTTCCAGGCAATGGATTGGTCGTTGAGCGCGCCGGAAATAATGCCGACTTTGCCGGCGAGGAGGTTATTTGACATTGGGTGAATGAGTGAATGAGTGAATGGGTGAATGGCACAGTCACTTCGACAGCTTCTCCATTTCAGCGCAAGTTAGCCATTCACCCATTCACTCATTCGCTCATTCACCCATTGAAACGGCCTCCCCGCGCAGCGCCAGCAGCTCGCGGGCGCTCTGGAAGGCATTTTCGCTGGGCTTGGCGCCCGCAATCATGTGCGCAATTTCTTTGATGCGGTCATCCTGGTTCAGCTCGCGGATGCGGCTCACGGTGCGGTCGGCGCGGTCTTCCTTATACACGAAGTAGTGCACATCGCCGGCCGCCGCCATCTGCGGCAGGTGCGAAATAGCCACGAGCTGGTGCTTCTGCGCCATCTGCTGCATCATGCGGCCTACCTTCACCGCGATTTCGCCCGAAATACCGGTGTCAATCTCGTCGAATACTATTGTCGGCAAAGCCGTCTTATCGGCCAGCATGTACTTGATGCACAGCATCAGGCGCGAGAACTCGCCCCCTGAGGCGGCTTTGCTTAGCGTCTGGGGCTGCGCACCCTTGTTGGCGGTGAAGAGGATGCTCACCACGTCGATGCCGCTGGTGGCCGGCGCGCCGGTGCTGTGCTGTACCACGATGCGGGCGTTGGGCATGCCCAAATCGGCCAGCAGCAGCCCCAGCTGCTTCTCAAACTGCGGAAACGACTTGCGCCGGCTTTCCGACAGCTTGCTGCCCTGCTTGGTCACGGCCGCCAACGCCGCGTCGGAGTCTTTGCGCAGGCGGTTGATTTCCTTGTCCAGGTTCAGCACCGAGCCCACTTTCTGGCGCAGCGCGTCGCGCACCGCAATCAGGGCGGGCAGGTCGCGGGCCTGGTGCTTGCGCTGCAGGGTGTAGAGCACATTCAGGCGGTCCTGCAGCTCCTCGGCGCGGGCGGGGTCGCCCTCGGTGCGGCGCTCGGCAGTTTCCACCTCGTCGGCAATGTCGTGCAGTTCAATCAGGCAGGAGTTCAGCCGCTCGCGTAGCTCCTGGAAGTTATCGGCGTAGCTGGCCACCTGGCCCAGCAGGCCCACGGCTTCCTTCAGGTTGCCGGTGGCGCAGGTTTCGCTGTCGCGCAGGCCGTGCAGGGCCTGGCTCAGCTTGTATTTGATTTCCTCGGCGTGCTCGAGCTGCTTGATTTCCTGCTCCAGCGCGTCCTGGTCCTCGTTGTCCAGCTTGGCTTCCTCCAGCTCGTTCAGCAGAAAGCTGTTGTAATCGAGTTCCTTGCTGGCCTGCGCGGCCTGGCTTTCCAGCGCCTGCAGGTCGGTTTCGAGCTTGCGGTACTGCCGGTAGGCGTGGCTGTACATGGTGCGCTGCGGCACCAGCCCGGCGTACAAATCCAGCAAATTCAATTGAAAAACGCCATCACCCAGCAGCAGCGTGTCGTGCTGCGAGTGAATGTCCATCAGGTTGGCCCCGATTTTCCGCAGCGCCTCCAGCGTTACCGGCGTGTCGTTCACAAAGGCGCGCGACTTTCCATTCGGGCTGATTTCGCGCCGCAAAATGCAGTGCGTGTCATAATCCAAATCCTCAGCCTCGAAAATATCCTGCAGCTGGTAGTTGGCAATATCAAATTGCCCCTCAATCACGCATTTGCGCTCGGTATCGAACAGCATGCGCGAATCGGCCCGGTTGCCTAGCAACAGCCCAATCGCGCCCAGCATAATGGATTTGCCGGCCCCGGTTTCGCCCGTAATAATGTTCAGCAGCGGCGACGGACGCAATTCCAGCTGCTCAATCAGCGCGTAATTCTTAATTCGTAAATCGACTAGCATTATACTTTAATTATGAATTTTGAATTATGCGTTATGAATTAGCAAGTTACCTTAACAACCATTCATAATTTATAACGCATAATTTACCTCAGCAGCGTTTGATATTTGGTCGAATTGGTCGGGTCTACGTCGGTTAGCATCGTCACGACCTGTTGCTTGAGCTGCGCATCGGTGCTGGTGCGGAAAACATTGGTAATCTCGTCCGACTTTGCATCGAAAAACGCGCGCACAAACAGCGTACCGGGCCGCGTGAGGGCGGCTTTCTGCACGCCCGTCAGCGCCATCAGCACCGAGGCGCGGGCATCGTCGGGCTTCTCGATGAAAATGTCCATGCCCTGCCGGTAGTAGCTGTAGAGACTGGTGCGGAAGGCTTCGAGCTGCGGGTCGAGCAGGTTATCGAGCAGCCAGTGGCGCTCGCGGGCGCCGGTACCGCGCCACCCTTCATCGGGCTCGGTGGTTTGCGTCTGGTTAGCCGTGTAGTTCACAATGGTACGGGCCTGCTCGTAGTAGGTGGTGCCGCCGAGGCGGGCAAACGAGTCGCGGTCGAGCCCAATTACCAAGTTGGCGTAGAAGCCCAGCAGCGAGGCCAGGTTGGAGGTGAAGCTATTGGCCGAGTACGACAGCGGGTTCTGCGGCGAGTAATTGAAATTGAAGTTCTTATCAACTAAGCTCACCACGTTGGTTTCGTAGCCGGTGCCGTACACCGGGCGCGTCGAAATCAGGCGCATGGTGCAGCTGTAAGTGCCGTTCACCGGAATGGCCGTGATGCCGATGAACATCTTGCAGCGGATGCGCTCACCGGGCTGGTAGGTGAGGTTGGTCCAGGCCTGGGTATTGAGCAGGTTGCGGATGTCGTTCTGCATCTGCGTCACAATGCTCGGGTCCGAAATCGTCACGTTTTCGGTCGATACGCGCACCTCGGCCAGCAGTTCCTGGGCGCGGGCGGGGCCGGGCACGAGCAGCCCCAGCAGCAGCAGCACGGGCAGCGGCCGGGCCGCGAGAAAAAATCGCATCATACGTTTGGAGAAATGGGCCGGCGGGCCAGAATCAAACTAACCAGTCCGCGCGCCACGTCGGCTTTGGACTGCAACTCAAAATTAACGATTTGGCCGGCGGCATCCAGCACGGTCACCTTGTTGGTGTCGTGCCCGAAACCTGCCCCCGCGTCGCGCAGCGAATTCAGCACCACGAGGTCGAAATTCTTGCGCCGCAGCTTGCCCTCGGCGTGGGCCAGCTCGTTCGTCGTTTCCAACGCAAAACCGACGGCAAATTGTTCAGCGCGCTTGCGCTGGCCCAGCGTGGCGGCAATGTCCACGTTTTTCACCAGCTCCAGCGTCAGCGTTTCGCCCGATTTCTTGATTTTTTCGCTGGCTACCTGCGCCGGCCGGTAGTCGGCCACGGCGGCGGCAAACACCCATACGTCGGCCTCGGCCGCCACTTTTTCCGCCGCCGCAAACATCTCGGCCGCCGTTTCTACCCGCACGGTGCGGATGCGGGGGCTGGCCGGGTCGGGCAGCTGGCTGGGGCCGCTCACGAGCGTCACGTCGGCGCCCTCGGCAGCGAAAGCTTCGGCCAGCGCGTAGCCCATCTTGCCCGTCGAGCGGTTGCCGAGAAAGCGGACGGGGTCGAGGGGCTCGTAGGTAGGGCCGGCGGTGAGGAGGACGTGCACTTTGCGAGGGTTGAGTTTTGAGGGTTGAATGTTGAGTTGAACGGGAATGCTTAGTTAAAAGAGAATCGTAAAATCTCTCCTTCCAACGCAACAATCAACCCTCAAAACTCAACACTTCGATAAGTTTCGCCACCATATCCTCTGGCTCCAGCATGCGGCCGGGGCCGCGCAGGCCGCTGGCCAGCTCGCCGCTGGGCGATTCGAACACGTGGTTGCCGTAGCTGCGCAGGCGGGCCAGGTTCTGCGTCACGGCCGGGTGGGCGTACATGTCGAGGTCCATGGCCGGCGCCAGGAATACCGGGCAACGGGCCGACAGATATACCGCGCACAGCAGGTTTGGGCACAGGCCGTTGGCCAGCTGGCCGATAGTGTTGGCGCTGGCCGGGGCAATCAGCAGCGCGTCGGCCCACAGGCCCAGCTCCACGTGGTTGTGCCACTCGCCGGCGGCCGCATCGCGCAAAAAACCCGTGAGCACCGGCTTTTTCGAGAGCGTGCCCAGCGTGAGCGGCGTGACGAAAGCGGCGGCCGCTTCGGTGAGAATCACCTGCACTTCGGCCCCAGCCTGCACCAGCAGACGCGTGAGCGGGGCGGCTTTATAGGCCGCGATGCTGCCGCTCACGCCCAGCAGAATGCGGCGGCCGGCGAGGGCAGATGCGGAAGTGGGGATGGTGGAATCGGACATGGAAAGCGGGCTTATAAAACAAAGAACGTCATGCAGAGCGCAGCGAAGCATCTTTACCGCAGCAGTAAATGATTTTACTATTGCGGTAAAGATGCTTCGCTGCGCTCTGCATGACGTTCGTTTTCAGCAGTCTAAACTGCTAAATGCGATTTAGAACAGCTCGCGCGGAATCTGCACTTCTTCCGGCTCGGGCGTAGTGTAGGCAATTTTGCCCTGCAGGAACTCCTCGATGGCCAGGCTAGTGGGCTTGGGCATGCGCTCGTACTGCTTCGACACCTCGATTTGCTCGCGGTTCTCGAATACTTCTTCCAGGTTATCAACCGTCGAGGCAAACTCGGCCAGACGGTCGTTCAGCTCCTCTTTCAGCTTCAGCGACAGCTGGTTGGCGCGCTTCGAAATCACGGCGATGGCCTCGTACACGTTGCCGTTGTCACCGGTCATGTCGGCGATGTTGCGCGTGACGATGGAGCTCGGTACGGCGTTGGGATTCGGTTTCATGGGCTATTGTTTTGTTTCTCGTTTCTTGTTTCTAGGTTCCGGCTGAGGAGGTGCAATGGCTCGGCGATTAACCAGGAACCAGCAACCCCAAACCAGCAACTTTAGTTGGCCGCGGCGGTGGACACGTTTTTCAGCCGGGCAATTTCGCTCTGGCTGGTGTCGTACATGGCCAGGGCAGCTTTCAGGTTTTTGCTTTGCGGATACGCATCCACGAACTGCTGGTAGAAGTTGACCACCTCCAGATAACGCTCGCGCTGCTTGGTTTCGATGCTTTCCTGGGCCCAGGCATATTGGGCGCTAATACGCAGGAAGGCCGCCTGCTCGGCGTAGGCCGACGCCGGGTAGTTCAGCTGGAAATTGGTGAGGGCCGTCACGGCCGCTTGGTTGTAGCGCAACGAGTAGTACAGGCGCGCGCTTTCGAACGCTTTGTTTTCCAGCTTCTTTTGCAGCGTCTGGGCCATGCCGTCCACCTCGCCCTTGAACTTGCTGTCACCGTAGCGATTCAGGAAATCCTGGATGGATTCGAGCGCGGAAACCGTATTTGTCTGGTCGAGCTCGTAGCCCGGCGAGTCCAGAAACAGCGACTTGGCGTGCAGGTAGGCGGCTTCCTCGGCGTACTCCGAATTGGGGTACGTATCGGTGAACGATTTGAAATAGAAGGCACTGAGCACGTAGTTGCGCTGCTTGTAGTTCGTGTTGGCGAAGTAGAACTGGGCCTTTTCGGCCTCGGGCCGGCCTTTCAGCAGCGGAATCAGGTCTTCGAGCAGCGTGCCGGCCCGGAAGTAGTCGCCCTTCTCGTAGTACTGAATGGCGGCTTCGTATTTTTTATTCACGTCGGGGCTCTTCAGCAGGCGCTGGTAGCCGCTGGCGCAAGCGCCGAGCAGCAACGTGGTAACGAGCAGGAAGAGAACCGGAAGGCGGGAAATCGGCATAAGGGGTGCAAAGGTAACGATTTGAGCCCGGGGAGGCAAGCCGGCGCCCATGCCGGGCCGGCAGCAGCAAGAGTGCCGCGGCGCGGGCAAAGGTTGCAGCTAGCGCTTAGCGGAGCTGGCCGGCCCCGCCGAAGCGGCCGACGGCGTGGGTTTGGCGGGGGCTTTGGGGGCGGTTTTGGCCGGCGTTTTCTTCGGAGCCGGCTTTTTGGTGGTGCGCTTGGGCGTGGCTTTTTTCTTCGCGGGCTTCTTTTTGGGGCGGTCGTCGAACTGCTTGCCCAGCACCTGGCGGCGGGTGGGCCGTTCCTTCGCCCGCCAGGCGTAGCCTTTCAGACGCTCGTCGTCGGGCTTCAGTTCATGGGTCGGAATGAACCGGGCCTCGGGGTTGGTCAGTACTGATATCTTGTTCAGCTTGTTATCGGCAAAGAGCAGGCGCATATTGGCCGAGAGCATACGGTTCATGCCCGTGACGGCGGTGTCGCCGTCGAGCGCATAAAAGATGCTTTCGGCGTTGCCCAGCACATCCACGCGGCGCATCTTGTCGTCGCGGAAATACGCGCGCATGCTGCGCCCCTTGGTCTGGTTGAAGTTCAGCAGCGTGTCTTGGTTCACGGCAAACGCATTGCCGAACAGGCGCAGCTCATCCACCTTGCCGCGCTTCGAGCGAATCTGCATCGAGTCGGACGTAAGCTGGTTTCTGGTGTGCCAGAGCACGGGGTCCTGGTTCAGGTAAATGATGCTGTCCTGCCGGTCGTAGGTCAGCGAGTCGCAGATGCCCTGCATGGCGCCCCGGAAAATCTGCACCTTCGGATAGGCGTAGAGCACGGTGCGCTTGGTGGTCTGGCCGGGCCGGGCTTCCACACTAACGAGCGTGTCGGCGGCCATGTAGAGCGTGTCTTTCTGGCTGATGTTGCGCACCACCGGGCGGCCGCCGTAGAGCTTGGTGCGGCCCAGCGCGCGCCAGTAGCGGCCGAGGTCGCCGCGCAGCGTGAGGTTGTCTTTTTTGGAAATCAGCGATACGTGCCCCTTCGCCACGCCGTACTGTTTCAACTCGTCATACACCAGCTGGTCGCCGCCGAGCAGGTAGTTGGGCGTATCGATTTTGGCGTTTTTCTTGAAATCCGATACCCGCGTGATGGTGTTGTAGTTGCCGCCCTCGGCGTAGAGGTTGCCCTGCTTGCCCTTGATGCGGGTGGGGCCGTTGAAGTAGGCAATTTTGCTGACCGTGTTATAGCGCAGCGTGTCGTTGTTGAGTTCCGAGTCGGGCGTGACGAGGTGCACGTCGCGCTTAAAAACGAAGACTTTGGTATTGGTGTCGTAGAAGCCCTGCTGGCTGTCGAGGGTATTCTGCGGGTCGGTGAGGTGGCCGGTTTCGGTGTAGGCGGCCGTTTTGCGGTTCAGGTCGTAGTCGAGGCTGGGTGTGGTCAGCGTCATGCGGGTGTCGCGCATCACCACGTTGCCGGTCATGCGGGCGGTGCGCTTGGCGCCGTCGTAAAAGCCGTGGTCGCCGGTGATAGTCATGGTGTCGCTCTGCACCACGCGCACGTTGCTGAAGGCTTCGACTTCATTGCGGTCGAGGTACTGATACGCCGAATCGCAGTAGAGAAACACGTCGTCCTGCCGGAAACTGACATTGCCGAGCAGCTTGCGAATTTTGGCATCACCAAAAATGCCGCCCACCAACTCACCCGTCGTAAGCAATAAAATAGGAGAGCCTTTGAGGGCTGATGGCATTGTGGGTGCTGGCCGGGGGCCACGCGGCACGGCAGGGCGCACCACCGTGGGCGTTTGCGCAGGCTGGAGCGGCGGGGCT